>JACMRH010000261.1 GCA_014376535.1 Cytophagales bacterium
GCAAAAACGTCTTTAACTCTAAGAAATAAATCAGAAGAAGGTATCTAATCTTCTTCGTCATAAACAATAATAGGGCTTGGAAAACATTTGTAATACATCTTTCGCATTAACTGCGGCATGTAGTTCTCATCTTGCTCAAATGATTTATGAAAGAAATTATTTACACAATTCTTTTTCTTGTCAAATATTGTCCAGATTATATAAGATTCAGTAATATTATAGGAAGTGGTGTTGACTTTAGATCGCGAGTTTGCGACGTGATTAGTTATCAATCCAAAAGCAACATAGCCAAGTGAAGAAATCATTATTTGCTTTCTTTTCTCGTTTTTTATCTTTCGAATATTCTCTTCAGATCTCTCCCAATATTCATAGGTAATACTTACAGCATAATCGCATTTCATTTTTTCCATTAATATCAATACGGCCCTGGGTATTTTCATACCTTTTACAGTTTTATTGTTAAAGATAGTCTTCGCTGTTTTTAGTGTTTCAAAATGTACAAGACTATCAATAACAGGATGTAATGGAAATCTTACTGTTTCCATTTTTGTGCTTAGTAGACTATCCAAAAAGTTATTCAGCAGGCCGTTAACTTCTTTGGTTTTATTTGCATCAACTGTCGGGGTTTTATTATCTACAAATACATAGGCTCCATTTAAAGGAAGAATCAGTAGTTTATCGACTTTTAACTTGTCTATCTTCTCACCATAAAACTGCCCGGCTACGGTTAAGGTTAAAAAATTAAAAATCAAGAAATAGAGCCAGGAAGTTTTGATACCCATATAGTTCTAACTACTTAAAATAAGTCAGCACATTGGCAGAAGAGTTGTCAGACTACCTCAACAATTTACAACAACCCCTGAATAATCTCATCCTCAGAAACCCCATCTGCTTCGGCACGGAAATTCCTAACAATTCTATGTCTTAGTACCGGTTTGGCAATTGCCTGCACATCTGCAATATCAGGTGAATACTTCTTGTTCAGCAAAGCATTGCACTTTGCTCCAAGGATTAAATATTGGGCTGCCCTTGGGCCGGCTCCCCATTCAAGGTATTCTTTGGTTTGTTTTACGGCAAGTTCCGATCCAGGACGGGTTTTATGAACAAGCTTCACTGCATACTCTATTACATTGTCTGCAACAGGTACTTTTCTTACAATATCCTGGAACATTTGAATTTGTTCGGCATTCAATACATGATTTACTTCAAATTTCAATCCTGAAGTTGTGTTTTTCACAATGTTTACTTCTTCAGAAAAACTTGGGTAGTCCAGTTTAATGTTGAACATAAACCTGTCCAGCTGAGCTTCTGGCAAAGGATAGGTTCCTTCTTGCTCAATTGGGTTTTGGGTGGCCAAAACGAAAAACGGTTGAGGAAGCTTGTATTGTTTCCCACCAACAGTTACCGAATGTTCCTGCATGGCCTCAAGCAAAGCAGACTGGGTTTTAGGCGGAGTTCTGTTAATCTCATCAGCCAAAATGATGTTGGCAAAAATGGGTCCGTTTATAAATTTAAAATCCCGGTTGCTATCCAATGTTTCAGAACCAACAATATCAGAAGGCATTAAGTCTGGTGTAAACTGAATCCTTTTAAAATCAAGGTTCAATGCCTGTGAAACTGTATTGATCAGCAAGGTTTTTGCCAGACCAGGAACACCTACCAGCAAAGAATGGCCTTTGCAAAATATAGACATCAGCACAAGGTTCACCACTTCATCCTGACCAACTATTACTTTATGTATTTCTGTTTTTAACTTTTTAAAAGATTCATGCAGCGCATCGGCCACTTCTACTTCGTTGTTCATTTTTGATATTGCTGGGTAGACAAATATATAGATTATCACAAAGAATTTTAAAAAAGGTTGAATTGGACAAGATAATAGAGTAGTTGAGGTAAAAACTTGTAAATAAATACTCAAAATATTTTGATTAGTTGAGTATAATTACTCAATTTGTATTGAAACTCTTTTCAAATGAAAGATATAATGATGCAAAAAGCAGAGAAAATCAACTTGTTTTCTGCCAATACTATTCAAATGCGGGTATTTCATATTACCTGGCTAACGTTTTTCCTCTGTTTTTTCGGTTGGTTTGGAATTGCTCCACTTATGCCTGTTGTACGGGATGAGCTTCATCTTACAAAAGGCCAGATTGGAAACATCATGATTTCTTCTGTTGCCATTACCATTTTTGCCAGATTGTTAATCGGTTGGTTATGCGACAAAATTGGGCCTAGATTGTGTTACACCATAGTTTTGGCAATAGGCTCAATACCCGTTATGATAATAGGTTTAAGCCATAGTTACGAATCGTTTCTTCTATTCAGATTGGCGATTGGCGTTATCGGTGCATCATTTGTTATTACTCAATACCACACTTCAGTGATGTTTGCCCCAAAAATAGTAGGTACTGCAAACGCTACGGTTGCAGGCTGGGGAAACCTGGGAGGTGGAGTTACTCAAATGGTAATGCCTTTGATTTTTGCAGGATTTATAGGATTAGGATATACTCAATCAGAATCCTGGAGAATAGCGATGGTTATACCAGGGTTTGCTCTTTTGATCATGGCTTTTGTTTACTACAAATACACGAAAGACTGTCCACAAGGAAATGTACTGGAACTTAGAAAAACAGATCCTGAATTCAGAGCCAAAGCAGCCGATGTTGAAGGCAGTTTTAAGCTAGCCCTTAAAGATTACCGTGTTTGGATCCTGTTTTTGGCTTATGGTTGTTCTTTCGGAATGGAGATAACAATGGACAATGTCGCAGCGCTTTATTTTGTTGATAACTTTAAACTTGATCTACAGACTGCAGGAATATTTGCCGGGCTTTTTGCCTGTATGAATTTGTTTGCACGTGCATTAGGAGGGATTGTAAGTGACAAGCTATCTGGTATTTATGGAATGAGGGGAAGAACAACAGTTCTTGCCCTTTGTATATTATTGGAAGGATTCGGCATAATGTTGTTCACGCAAATGCAAACGCTTTCCTGGGCTGTTGTAGCCATGATTGGTTTTGCACTCTTTATCAAAATGGCTAATGGTGCAACTTATTCAATTGTTCCTTTTGTAAATACCAAAGCTTTAGGTTCTGTTGCAGGCATTGTCGGTGCTGGTGGTAACCTGGGAGCTGTATTTTTTGCCTACCTGCTGAAAAATGAGAACGCGAGTTACCAGGAATCTTTATACCTTATTGGAACCGTTATTGCTATAATTTCTCTGAGTTGTTTATTTTTAAATTTTGAGAAAAAGCAAGTGGTAGAAAAAAAGACTGTATTAGCTTAAAATATAACCACTTAACTCTAAATCCAGGATACAATTTTATTTAGGACTTAAACTTAACAAAAGCATAGAAACTCTTTTCTATGCCTTTTTTTTTATGTGCCATTTTCATTCCTTTGTTTAAAATCATTTTATGAAAAACACTTTCTATTTTTTAATAAGCTTTTTGCTTTTTACTGCGTGCAACAAGTCTTCAGAGCAAAAGGAAACAACAGATAAACCGGGAGTAGAAAATAACGACAGTGTTCAAACTCAAAAGTCTGTAAATGTTACTCCAAGGTTGAAAAGTCCGAGATTCGATTCTCTTGCTTTGCTTATTTCTGGAAAGTTTGGAAATGGATATAGTTCAATAAGAGAAACAGCATACTGGAAGGCTTATGCAAGCTCGATGGACAGCACTTTAAAAATTGTAACTGAAAAGAGACTAGGTTTAATGAGAGAGTGGGCAAAAAATGAATATGATAAAAAAGCCCAAAAATCAGATACACTTTTTTATCCTTTTTCTGGCCCGGATTTTCTGAATGCCTATACCTTATTTCCTAATACTAAAACCTATTTTCTAATCGCCCTTGAACCTATAGGATTGTTGCCGGAGATCGAGCCTAATCAATCTGTTAAAACCGAAAAGTTTTTCAGCAATCTCAAAATTTCACTTGACGATATTTACAAAAAAAGCTATTTCATTACCAAACGAATGAATGTTCATCTGGGGGGTGCCGTTTATGGAACTCTTCCTCTTATGACAGTATTTCTGAAACAAACAGACCATACTATTTCAGATATAAAGTCAATAAAATTGGATTCAACAGGAAAATTTATTGAAGGATCTTATTCTGAACTTGCTAAATCTGCCAAACGGCCAAGAGGAGTGAAGATTGAATTTTATAAAAATGGAGAAAAGACTTTACGCCAACTGTATTATTTCTCTGCCGACCTGGGTGATGGAGCATTGACAGACAAATTCAGGTTTAGAAAATTCCTTGATAAAATGGGGCATTTCAATGCATATGCCAAATCTGCTTCCTACTTAATGCATTATGAGGAATTTGCGGTTATCAGAAATCATATTCTCAACAAAGCAAATCTCTTGTTGCAAGATGACACAGGTATTGCATTTCATTACGTGAAAAAGGAGGATTGGAATATCTGTTTATATGGCACTTATGTTCCTCCAGTTAAGGACTTTTCTAAATATCTTTATCAGAAATCTTTAACTGAAGCTTACAAGAAAGATTCTGCTAATGTTAAAGAATTGCCTTTTGAATTAGGCTATCATTGGGGAAGTAAGAAAAATAACTTAATGCTATTTGTTAGGAAGTAAGGATGACCTTAAAAACAAAGAAGAGGATGTGGAAACATCCTCTTCTTTGTTTTTAAATTTTATTTTTTGTGGAGTAATACAATTCAATTCTTACAAAATCAGATCAATAAAAAGAAAACTCAGTGTTTGATTTTTTCTGCTGATTGATCTGATCGTTTTTCTGATGATTTAATTTTTTGTCAGTTTCGTTTGCGTAAGAATGATACTTGTCGTGTCTTTCGCTTTCAACCTTATTTTTGTGTTGAGTATCTATTTTAGCGAAGTCAGTTTTGTTTACCTCGTGGTTAGTTTCCTGAACTCTGCTTGTGCTAACCTGTGTATAACTTGCATGAGAACACGAGCTTAACATTACGATTGCAATGGCGAAGGTGAGTAAGTTCTTCATATTATTTCTTTTAATATTTATACTACTTCTTACGCATAAAGTACATCCGGGTTTTAATTTCCTTTTAATATTACATGGAAATAGATCTAAATTCATCTAAATTTTGGACAAACTAATCATTAATAACTTGATAATGAGAGTTTTAATAATTTTCCTAAACCTAATAGTATTACATTAATTAATTTACTGTTAGTTAATTTGCAGATGTACTATTTGCATATCTCTGGTATAGTCAAACCTATATTATCAAAAAGCCATTTCCTCAGCGACACATAAATATTATTTGAAGTAAAAAGTTTATTATTTGTTTCGATTTATTCTTGTTGATAAATTGCTTTTGATATAACTAAATATTTTAATGAGAAAATTATTTCAGTCCATATTATTATCAGTATGTATAATATGCTCTTACACTGCATCATCACAAGAATTGTCTTGCGAAAACCCTACTCCAAATTGCTTTGGGCATAATAGCGTTTTTTTTCTTGACAGTCTTCAGGGGTGGATAGCAGGAGAAAGGGGCCAGATATCAAAGTTTGAAGGCAAGAGCTGGAAAAATTTGCCCCATTCGGCGTCAACTGAAAGTTTACAGGATATTTATTTTGTAAATCCAGATCATGGTTGGGCTGTAGGAAATAATGGCACTATTCTAAAAATTGTTGGAGGAGTTGTAACAAAAGAAGTCAGTCCAACTACTGCAGCTCTTAACGCAGTATATTTTGTAGATGAAAATAATGGCTGGGCTATAAGCAACTCAAATCAAATATTGAGATATTCCTCAGGAGTCTGGAAAATAGAAAAGGCAGCAGATGGAACTGGATTTTTTTTGAATGATATTTATATGAATTCATCCACCAAAGGTTGGGCTGTTGGATCACAAGGGAAGATTTTTTACTACAACGGAATTATCTGGCAAAACTTATCAAGTCCAGTAAGCTCAGCATTATATGCAGTGGATTTTACTGATTCTACGACGGGTTATATAGCTGGCGAATCTGGAGTAATTCTTAAATATGCCCTAAATAAAAGCTGGGTTAAAGTTAATAGTGGCCTTGTTGCTACATTAACAGATATTGACATTGTGAACAAATCAAATGTTTGGGCTACCGGACAATACGGCTCCGTTATGCATTATAATGGAATAAATTGGTCTGGTGGGGGAGTCAACGGTCCATTGTTCATATCCTTACAGATTACTAATAAAAATGATGGATGGACTATCACCAGCAATGGATTGATATACCGTTTGAGGAATGGTGTTACAACTGTATATAATTCAATAAATGAGCTATCAACCGATCTAAATTTCAAAGATGTTTCCCTTCTCAATGAAAATAATGGGTGGATAATCACTGACAGAGGAGTATTGCTAAGACAAAAAGATGGATTATGGAGTAAGTTTAGACAGACCCTTCCCGATAATAATTATTTTGGCATCAAGACTGTAAAGGACACCGTGGCATGGGCTATAGGCCAGTGGGGAGCTATTTATAAATTCAATGGACTGAATTGGACGAAGCCCTTTCTTAGTTTTCAAAATGAAGTATCTAGTTCATCTCTTTACGATATAAGCTTTCCTGACCCTGACAACGGATATATAGTAGGGAGTAATGGTTGTTTCTTAAAATATACTTCTGGTAAATGGTCTAAAATCTCAATACCAAACGCATCATCCACAGGTTTAGGGGGAGTATTTTTTCTAAATGCCAATACAGGGTGGATGTGTGGGGAATCCGGAAAAATATTCGCTTATAAAAATGGAATAATATCACCCATGGTTTCTGGCAACACTACTGTTTATTTGTCTAAAATCTTTTTCATAGATGAAACGGAAGGATGGGCAATGGATAACAGCGGTACGTTACTTCATTATAAAAACAATGTTTGGAACGCGGAAACCAATGAACCACAGGTTTTAGTTAGGGACCTTTATTTTAAAGACAAAAATAATGGAATTGTTGTTGGTGCTCCTTACTTCAACGGGGGAGGAGGAGGAGCAATTGCACGTTATACAAATGGCATCTGGGCAAAAGACCCTTTATTTTACTTTCAAAACTCAACTATCAACGCAATTGATATGATTAATCCTGAACAAGGAATTATTGTGGGTTCAGGAAGCCTTATTTTAAGACTAGGAACTCAGGTAATAACTGCCGGGATTGAAGATTTAACTGCGCATGGAAATAATACCAACTATATGGCAATCCCCAATCCGTCCTCTTCTTTTATAAAAATCTATGGGCCAGGAGAAATTGACGAACAACAAGTCAGGATTTCGGATGCAACAGGGAATGTCACGGCACTGGAAATATATAAAGTAAATATAGGACTAGACATTAGTAAACTCAAGCCTGGTTTTTATGTAGCGGAATTATTGAAGTCAAATACTACGATAAAAATTATAAAGCAATAATATCTTCTGACAGTTAAAGGCGTTTACCACAAAGGTCTTTAACTGTTTCAAAACAAATTAGTACACTCAATTAATAAGGGATTTCCTTTTCATGTGGGTCTTTGCCAGGGTTACCTAAAGCTTTGGTAAGCTTATCCTCTAATTCAGGAGTAATAATGTGTTCTATTGTTTCTGAATCGTCATGAACATGATCTGGTGGAAGGCGTAGGTATTTGGTTAAATACATTTCCCACAACCTGTGTAGTCTTGTAATACGTTTGCCTTTCTCAAGGCCCTCTTTTGTGAAGAAATATTGGCTTTTGGTGTAAGTAAGAAATCGATCACTTACAAGGTTATCAGTAGTCTTCATCAGTTTACCGGGCCTTAAAACTTCCAGGCCTTTCAAATCATCCATTGAGTAACCGTATGTAAAAACCATTTCAGTTTCAGCCTTTTTATATAAAGCTTTTAAAAGGTTTTCTTCAGAAATTTGCTTTCTGTTTCTTTTTTGGATGAGCCATTTATGAATAATTCCCTTGTTTGGCGCCAGGAAAAATGATATGATGGCAATAATAGAAAGTACTAAAACCATCCACGGTCCTGTTGCCATCCCTGGTGATGCATAAGAAATAAAAGCACCTGAAATTCCTGAAAAGGCAGAAAATATTCCGGCCAATGCAAGCATAACCTTCAAATTATTTGACCAATACCTGGCTGCTGCAGATGGTGTGATCAACATTGCAGCCATTAAAACAACCCCAACAGCTTGAATGCCCACAACTACAGCCATTACAGTGAGTGAAGAAAGAAGGGTTTCCAGAAATT
This sequence comes from Cytophagales bacterium, assembly GCA_014376535.1. Lineage (GTDB taxonomy): Bacteria > Bacteroidota > Bacteroidia > Cytophagales > UBA9547 > UBA9547. The sequence goes on from JACMRH010000261.1 coordinate 8,204, forward strand.
TAACAGGCAAGCCAGATGTCTTTGCAAAATTTTTATCAAAAGAAACCAAGGTAAGTTCTTTGAAAAAAACATAGACAAGAACGATCAATACAACACTAAAGAAACCGAAAACCATTACATCTTCACCTACCAGTGAAGCGGCTTTTCCAAACAAAAATTTATCAAGGCCTGTCTGGTTGGCCATGTCAGTGTGTTGAATTGCAGTTAGAAGAAAAATCCCTACTCCAAAGAAGACAGACAGGACTATTGCCAGGGCGGCATCTTCTTTCAATTTAGAATTTTTGATAATATAATCAACAGCCACAATTGAAATCCAGCCGGTAATAAATGCTCCGGTAAGAAGAACCAATGGGTTCTTTGTGTTGAAAATAAGGAATGCTAAACAAATACCAGGTAATATTGAATGAGCTATGACGTCACCTGAGAGTGTCCTTTTCCTTAAAAAACTAAAACCACCAACTAAAGCCGAACTTACCGCCAGCAATACAGTGCCTGCAGTAACAAAGCGAATGTTCGCATCGGTAAAGCTGAAAAATTCTAGTATTTTGTCCATTCCCTAAATGAAGATCGAACTTCATCCTAAAAATAGAGATATCCTCAAATAAAGCAATAGGCTTTGTGAAGAACCTGGTCTAATAAAAGTTTCAATTAATAATAATTTTCCTGGTAATTTTATTCTTCCCAAGTTTGAATTGTGCAAAATATACACCAGGAGACAGAGCCGAGCATTCAATTAAATTCAGACTATTTTATAATAATATCTTGTATACCGATTTTCCTAAAACATCAATCATTTCCATCTGATAAACTAGTTTTTCATTAATCAACACACTAAATGTTCCATTATTTGGATTAGGAAATATTTGAAAATCTGCCTTTATCGTATTTTCATTATATAGGCTTATTACCGTGTATTCTTCAGGAATGTCAGTGCCTGTAAACTCTAAAAGTTTATAATCATTTAAACTTTCGCAAGGATCGGCGTCTAAGATCGAATAGTCCTTTGTAGAATTTAGAGAAGTCTTAACCTCAATAATACCAACAGTTTTCCAGTTTTTTCCATCACAGCTTCTTTCTACAGCATATTTTTTGGTGTTAATTTCTACAGATACCTGCCAGTAAATAAGGTTGGCTTCATTGGTAATTTTGCCATTGAAAAAGTCAAATTCACCGGCGAGGGAATATTTCTTACAGCTTGTGTGGACGGCCCAAATTTAGTAGGCAATATATTTGTTGTAATAATACCACTTGCACTTGTTCCTGTTGTAGACCCATTTCCATGGCTGATCCACCTTGTACTGTCAGTATCCCAACGGGCTGTTTAGTAATCTGATGGAGTACTGTTCCTAAACAATTATAAGGACTACTGTTAAGCCAGGAAAGAGTTACTGATAGATTACTTGCTCCTGTAGTCCTGTCTATTGTCCAATATTCGCAAGTAGAAACAACATCTAATACTGGTTGTTTACTGGCCGGGTTGAAAGATACGCTATTAGGATTTACCGGTTTAACAAATGTTACTGGAATTGCTGCACAACAGTTACTGGGCAATCAAAACTTCTTTTCAATTATTCTAAATCTAAACAATACGTCAGCAGGCTCAA
>JACMRH010000262.1 GCA_014376535.1 Cytophagales bacterium
CACAAATAAACTTATCTGTAATTGGTGATACAGTATGTCAGGGATTTCCTGCTCAGGTAAAAATCTTACAAAGTGGAACAAGTGTAAACTATGAATTATTTGAAGGAGCCGTAGCAATAAGTCCTGTTACGATGGGTAACGGATCTACTCTGATTTTTACCCTTTTGAATTTATCACCTGGAATACACACCATAACTGTAAGAGCTACAACTTCCGGATGCGGTGCTGTCACTCTGGTAAATCAGGTAAAGGTGGTAGTTAATTCAAGCCCAAGTGTACTCTTAAATGTTACTGCACAATCTCCAGTTTGCAGTTCTGACAGTGTAGTTCCTGTTACTATTCATAATAGCTCTCAAGGAGCTGAGTATTATTTCTATTTAGGCAATCATTCTTTAGGCAAATATTTAGGGAATGGAAAAGACCTTGTTCTTCAATTCGCTTTAGCTCCTTTAAAATTAGGAAGCAATGAAATAACTGTTAACACAACAGTTACCGGATGTATTACACAGGTTTTACAACAAAATTTAACAATTGTAGTAAACCCAATACCTACATTATTTTTTGAGGCCACAGGAAATACTGTAAGATATTCAAATGATTCGGCTACAGTATCAATCAAAAATGCTCCTTACGGGGCTAAACTGGAGATCTATAAAGGACTGACTTCATTATTAAAACCTTTAATTAGCAATGGAAGTGAGGTATTTTGGAAATTTGCTGTAATGGATACCGTTACGAAAGATTTTTTCTTTACTGTAAAAGGTCAGATTGATGGCTGCAAACTTGTCTCGTATTCAGATACTGCATTAATTAAAGTTAGAAGGACAATAACCTCTCTAACTGAAGATATTAGTTATACTAATCTGAACGTTTTTCCTAACCCGTTTCCTTCAAGTTTTACTATACAATCGAGTATCCCATTTACCAAAATATTAATTACCAATATGTTAGGTAAAAGTGTCTATGAATCTTACTTCGATTCAACCTCAGAAAAAATGATTTCATATGATTTCCCAAAAGGAGTTTATTATCTTCAATTGGAAGGAAGTAATTTTAAATTGAAAAAAAAGTTGGTTAAAGAGTAATTTATCATTTTTCACATGTGGCCTCGTTTACAAAATGTAAGCGAGGCCACTTTATTTTAACCCGACATCTCGAATTACGTAAAGCTTCATAAAGACAGATATGAGTATAAAGCTTACAAAATGGAAAACGGGAACTATAATTCTGTTTTCTTTGCTTATTGTTTATCTATCTGGACCTACTCCACCTAAGCTTCACTTGAATCTTCAATTACAAGTCATTAACAGCAGTCCTGCCCAGCTTGAAAAAGATATCCAAACCAGGGAATCCCAAACCTCTTTCATAAAACCTGACAACCAGGCCAGAATTATTTGGCTTGACAGTAATAAGAAAGAAAAAACTTCATATTGTATAGTTTATATTCATGGTTTTTCAGCAACATGGAAGGAAGCAGACCCAGTCCATTTTGATTTGGCCAAGAAATATGGTTGCAATCTTTATTTACCTCGGCTATTTGCCCACGGCCTTCAAACTTCGGAACCACTTTTAGAACTGGAAGCCAACCAATACATAGAATCTGCAAAACAAGCTATAGCGGAAGCAAAAGTTTTAGGCGATAAAGTAATTTTAATGAGTACCTCGACAGGCGGAACCTTGTCTTTAATCCTTGCTTCAGAAAACCCCGAAATTGCGGCTCTTATTCTTTATTCACCAAACATTCAGCTTTTTGATAAAAAGGCTTTTGTCTTAACTCAACCCTGGGGATTGCAACTTGCAAGAAGGGTAGTAAAGGAAAATTATTATTCATTTGAAGGAAATGAAGAAGTTAAAAAATATTGGAATACGACATATCGAATAGAAGCCCTGATCACTTTGAAAAACATGTTGGACAACACCATGAAAACAGAAACTTTTAAAAAGGTGACACAACCAGTTTTATTATGTTATTACTATAAAAATGA
>JACMRH010000263.1 GCA_014376535.1 Cytophagales bacterium
ATTGTGTATTGCAGCAGCTATAACCTATACTATTGGTAAAAATGCCTATGGATACAAAGGCTTAGGAGATATTTCAGTATTCGTATTTTTTGGGTTGGTGGGAGTTCTGGGAACACATTTCCTAATGACAAAGCATTTTGAAGTATTAAATATTTTACCCGCGATTTCCTGTGGTTTGATGGCCACAGGCGTGCTGAACCTGAATAACTTACGAGATATCGACAATGACCGGGCTTCCGGCAAAAGAAGTATACCTGTTATGATCGGTTTCCAGGCAGGCAAGGTTTACCAGAATTCCCTGGTAATAATGGCTTTATTCTCTCTTGCTATTTATCTCTGTTTGACATATTCTAAAGGATGGCAATTGATGACTTTGATACTAATTCCTCTTTTTGCAATTCACCTAATAAAGGTTAACAAAACTGAAGTACACCGGGATTTAGATCCGTTTTTAAAACAATTGGCCTTGTTAAGTTTGCTTACTACAGTGGTTTTTGGAATTTCAATTCTTATTTAATTTCCTTTACAACAAAAACGTTTCTCCAAAATAAGGTATTTCTATTCCGCTGAAGCCTTTTTCTTCCAGTTCGGTTTTGAACACCAGCATATTCGGTTCCTCACCGTGTATCAGAAACAGTTTTTTAAGCTTGCCTGGATCCTGCTGACAAACAAATTCCATCAGTTCTCCGTGGCCTGCGTGTCCGCTAAAGGCGTCTGTTACCTCAATGTTACATTCTACCGGAAAGCTTTTTCCGTTCATAGTGATAACTGGAGATTTGTCCATTAATTGTCTTCCCAGAGTTCCTTCCGCATTATACCCGACAATAAAAATAGTGCAATAAGAATTGCTGATGTTGTTTCGGATATGCTGCTGTATTCTTCCTCCCTCCATCATTCCTGCTGCAGAAATGATCACACAAGGTTCGTGGTAATTATCTAATTGCCTGCTTTGTTTGGCATCTTTAACATAAACCAGGTTATCGAAATCAAATAACTCCTCATTTTCATCTAAAAATTCCCTTGCCTCTTTGTTTAATAACTTAGGGAATTTCTGGTAGGTTTTTGTACTTTCTATTGCCAAGGGACTATCTACAAACACTTTTATAGGTGGTAACCTACCTTCAGAGCTTAGTTTATTGATCAGGTACAGAATAGTTTGGGTCCTTCCGGCACTAAACGCCGGGATTATGACCCGTCCCGGAATATCCACGCAGGTTCTCTTTATAACATCTTCAATAATATCTTCAGGGGGCACTTTATCGTTTTTATGGTAGCGACCTGCATAGGTGGTTTCGCACAACATAAAATCTACCTGTGGAAGTGGGTATGGATCAGGCAAAAGTGGATAATTCTTCCTCCCAACATCTCCCGAAAACAAGATGGTTTTTATTTGCCCATCTTCATTTACGCTGATTACAATATTGGCAGCACCAAGTAAATGACCTGTTGGATAAAAGGTTACAGAAACTCCTTCTGTTAATTTAAAAGGCTGATTAAAAGCCACATTGAAAAAATGGCCTGTAGCCTCATCGGCTAATCTTGTTCCATAAAGACCTTCTGTGCTTAACCTGACTCCTTTTAGAGGTTCCTTATTTTTTATATCATAAATCCTCTTTCGTTTCTTTTCATTCAGGATTGCTGAGTCGTGTAGTAAGAGTTTTGCTAAATGATATGTTGCAGTAGTACAAACTACCTGGCCTTCGTACCCATAGCCATAAAGGTTAGGTATATTACCAGAATGATCGATATGGGCATGTGTTAACAGGACCACATTTATTTCTTTAGGTTCTATAAAGGAGAAAGGCTTATTGATTTTCTGGCCTCTTTCCTGCCTTTCCATGCTAACACCACAATCTACAATTATTTTGTACCCGGATTCTAATTCCAGCAAGTACATGCTGCCGGTAACCTGCCTTGATGCCCCTAAAAAAGTTAATTTCATTTATGAACCTATTCCAAAAACAATACCGTGTCGGAATAATAAACCCAAGTAAATGAAATATAGTTTAAAAAAAAAGACCAACAATAATGCTGGTCATTTCATCTTCAAAAATTAACAGTTGGTTTAGTCGTTTATTGAAAATTTATCAAAAAGCAATCCTGTTAGTCTTTCTTTTGTTTCAATGTATAAAGGATCGTGTGTGATATCCTTTTTGTTTCTTGGCCTTGCTATTTTTATATCTACAATCTCTTTGATGGTGGCAGCAGGACCATTGTTCATGACTACTACCCTATCAGATAAGAATATAGCCTCGTCAATATCGTGGGTCACCATTACAATAGTTTTGTTGCGGTTATCAAGATTCCATAATTTCAATAACTCTACATGCATAGAACTTTTTGTTAATGCATCTAAAGCTCCGAATGGCTCATCTAGTAGTAAAATGCTTGGATTGATAGCAAAGGCACGGGCAATTGCTACTCTTTGTTTCATTCCCCCTGAGAGTTGATTTGGATTTTTGTCCTTATGGGCCATCAGGTTCACCATTTCAAGGTTTTTCAAAACCAGGTCTTTCTTTTCTTCTTTGGTTTTGCCTTTCATAACAGAGTCAACAGCCTGAAAAATATTCTGATAAACACTTAGCCAGGGTAGTAAGGAATAATTTTGAAAAACTATGCCTCTGTCCGGGCCAGGTCCTTTCACAACGTTTCCATTTGCTACTACAGATCCACTTGTTGGGATAACCATTCCTGATATTGTGTTCATTAAAGTAGATTTTCCACAACCTGAATGCCCAATAAGTGAAACGATTTCTCCTTTTTTGATTTCCAGCGAGATATTTTTTATCGCTGTATACTCGCCCTTTGCAGTATCAAAAGTGACAGAAACATTGTCAATAATTATACTTGGTTTAATATCAACATTTTGCATATCTACAGCGGTATTAGTTAAAACCTGAGTTTCCATATTTTTAATATTTATAGATTATTTCTTATCGTAGGCAAAAGATTGCTGTAAGGCACTAAAACCTTTATCAAGCAAAACCCCAACAAGTCCTATGATCAGTAAAGCTGAAAGTATATTTTCATAATTTCCACCATTGTAACTTTCCCAGGCAAACGATCCAATACCTGAATCTCCTGACAACATTTCACCGGCAAATATTACCATCCAGGCAATACCAATACTTAATCGTAAACCGGTGATTATATGTGGCATGGCAAAAGGAATGGCGATTTTTGTTACGTATTTCCAGGTAGAGAAACCAAAGGCTTTGCCCACGTTTTTATGGTCATCAGGAATACTTGCAACACCAAAACTGGTATTGATAAGTGTTGGCCAGAGGCTGGTAATAAAGATCATGAATATTAAGGCTCCAGGAGATGATTTTAAAGCAATTTGCCCCAGGATAAACCAAACCAAAGGAGAAACCGGGCGAAGGATCTGTACAACAGGATTTAGAATATTCATAAGCATTTTGTTAGATCCCATGATCATTCCTAGAGGTACAGCGACTATAGAACCTAGTGTGAAACCTAATAACACCCTTTGGATTGAATCCCATAATTTCCACCCAATTCCTTCATCTGCAGCATTTTCTGGATTGAAATAGAATGCATCTGCATACAAAGTCTTAAAAACCGCCCAGGTTTTTGTCACTCCAGGTATTTCATTTAAAGTTGCATGGCTAACCCAACTCCAAAGCAGTAAAAGTGCGCACATTCCACAAACAAAATAGAACGCATTTCTGACAGTTTGCATCAAAAATGAATCGTCCAGAACCAATAGTTTATAAGCTTGAGACCGCATGAGAATTATGAATTATGAATTATGAATTATGAATTATGAATTATGAATTATGAATTATGAATTATGAATTATGAA
>JACMRH010000264.1 GCA_014376535.1 Cytophagales bacterium
ACAGCATTAGCATACAAACTTATTGTAATTATGCTTTACTAATTCTGCAAACTTTTTAAAGTTGAAGACATTACAATATTGCTTTTCTTGATTTCCTCCTCATTTAAATCGAATTTGAGGCTGTCACCTTCAAGAAAGAAACTTACGTGAACACCGGTTGTTAATTGATGATGGTCACTAACTACCAGGGCTTTTTCATTGTTCGTAGCTTTATAAACTTTGGATAAGAAATGTAATTTCTGATGGCTTACAAAATAGACATCGGCATGACAGATGTCCTTTTCAGAAGTAATTCTTTTTATTTGTATCATTCTGTGACCTACTTTCTTTCCATTAAACTGGGCACCGATTTCTTTAAATAAAGGATCATTTCCCACAATGGCAATCGTAAATACATCACCAGGTACAGAGGCAGACCATTCCACATATTTAATAATGTTATAAAGAAAAAAAGAAATTTGTTTGTAATGTTCTTCAGCAGCTCTTAATCTAGTTGGTTTCTTGGTTTCCTTTTCTGAGGGTGCAATGTTTTTGAAGGAAAGGGTGTGAACCTGTTTTTTAAGTGTGTCTATTTTTTGACTTAACCGCGTACTATCATCTCTCAGCCTTACAACCTGTGCCTCATTGTGTGTGTTTTTTTTCTGTAATTCGGCATACTTCTTTTTACTGGTACAGCTAAAGATAAATATGAAAGAGAAGAATAAGTAGGGAAGGATTTTTACCATTTTAAATGTCTGATATCTACTACATTAAATAATCGTGCTGCAAAATAAAACACTCCATATTAGTCCGTTAAAATAAATCCAGCTCTTTTCAGATCCTCCCAATATCCCGGATACGACTTGTTGACTACATGCTTGTCTTCAATTTCAATATCAGCTTTAAAAGCAAGCGGAGCAAATGCCATAGCCATTCTGTGATCGTCGTAAGTACTTATTTTGATATTTTCTGGGATGGAGGTGGATGGAATTACTTCATACCAGCCATCTGATAATTCATTAAAAGATGCATTGTATTTTTTAAGCTCGTTTTGTAAGGCCAAAATTCTATCTGTTTCTTTTATTTTAAGGCTCTCAATACCAGTAATTTTTAACTTGATCCCTTTTGCAGCTGCACATGCAACAACAGTTTGTGCAAGGTCCGGACAGTCTGCAAAATCAATTGTTGCCTCCTTTTCGCTATTTTGTTTGGTTAGCAATATTCCATCAAGAGTGAATTTGGATGTTACACCCAATTTTTCCATAATTTTTACAATAGCACTGTCTCCTTGCAAGGAGTTTTGCTTCAATCCTATCAACTCAATTTCAGCTTGTTCTGCTAAGGCAACAACGCTATACCAATAACTTGCGCCTGACCAGTCTGATTCTATTCTGTATTCGTTTGCTTTATATTCTTGTTTACTAATTGATATAATATTGTCTGTCCAGGTGTGAGAAACACCAAAATGTTTCATTAGGTCCAACGTCATTTCAATATAAGGCCTTGAAGCAACTTTCCCAGTAAGCTCCAGCTGTAAACCATTTGGCAATAAAGGACTTATCATTAATAAGGCCGATATGTACTGGCTACTAACATCTCCTTTAATCTGTATTTTATCTGTTTTGGACTTAAAACTTTTGATTTCTACTGGTGGATAACCTTCGGTACCTAAATAATCAATATCAGCACCTAGAGATCTTAATGCTTCAACAAGAATTTTAACAGGCCTTTCGCACATTCTTGCAGTTCCAGTCAAAATTTTATTTTCCCCTTTTGCTGCCATTAAGGCAATTAAAAAACGCATTGTTGTTCCTGCATCTATTACATCCAAAGTCTTTTCACCAGATAAAAGTAATCTCTGCATGGTGATTGTATCTCTGGCATCTGAGAGGTTTTCGAGGTTACATTTATTCCCCGAAACAGCATTGATTATCAAAGCCCTGTTGCTTTCACTTTTAGAAGAACTTAACCTTATTTTAGTATGGATAGGATTAAGAGGTTTTTTAACAAAAATTTTATCAGACATGTTTTTCAAAAGAGCCGCAATTTAATAATTCGACCAATAGTAATTAGTATTGGGTACTTAGTATTTAGATAGTGAAGCTACCTGCCCTTTAAGAAAAAAGCAGCATTAAAAAAGGATAAAACCAGTTCTCATTATTACCTCAATCTGGTTGAAAGCCTTATATTTGTTCCTCTCTTTGGGAAATAATGAAAAAATTTACTTTTACTGAAAAATTAGACACCCGTTCCGGTTTCGGAGTTGGACTTGTTGAAGCTGCAAAGCAAAATTCTGATGTTGTAGCGCTCTGTGCCGACCTTACCGGTTCGCTAAAAATGGATGCGTTCGCTAAAGAATTTCCAGAACGGTTTTTCCAGGTTGGAATAGCAGAAGCCAACATGATGGGTTTAGCAGCAGGTATGACCATTGGAGGGAAAATTCCTTTCACTGGTACTTTTGCGAATTTTTCAACAGGCAGGGTTTATGACCAGATCCGCCAGTCGATTGCTTATTCTAACAAAAATGTAAAAATAGCTGCATCACATGCTGGACTTACTTTGGGTGAAGATGGTGCAACTCATCAAATACTTGAAGATTTGGGTTTAATGAAAATGCTTCCTGGAATGGTCGTGATCAATCCTTGCGATTTTAACCAGACTAAAGCCGCCACCATTGCTGTAGCCAAATATGATGGTCCTGTTTATTTAAGGTTTGGACGCCCAACAGTGCCTAATTTTACACCTGCGGATCAGGTATTTGAAATCGGCAAAGCTGTTATGCTAAATGAAGGAACTGATGTAACAATCATTGCAACAGGACATTTAGTTTGGGAAGCGATTCTTGCTGGAGAAATACTGGCAGAAAAAGGTATTAATGCTGAGATTATCAATATTCATACAATCAAACCTCTTGATGAGCAGGCAGTTTTAAAATCTGTCGCTAAAACAGGTTGCGTTGTAACTGCAGAAGAGCATAATTACATTGGAGGACTGGGAGAAAGCATTGCATCTTTATTGGGACGTAACAATCCTAAACCAATTGAAATGGTTGCGGTTCAGGATACATTTGGTGAGTCTGGTATCCCTGATCAGCTAATGAAAAAATATGGTTTGACAGCTGCTGATATAGTTTTGAAAGCTGAGAAAGTTATTTCCCGTAAATAGTACAAGTCCGAATCAAAGCTCAAGGCTGCGAGTTATTTAGTTGACAGTGTTGATACTTGATACTCAATACTAATTAGACTTCTTGTAAACATAAAATACCGCGTCAAAATAAAGGTATTCCTTACCAAATAGGTACCAGTTCGAAGGAATATCTTTTCGGACATCAAAAACCTTTTGAAGTTTATAATTTGAAGTTAGTAAGCCTGGAACTTGTTTTTGGACAGTGTCAATTTCTAATGGCCTCAATACAACCCAATCTGGTCGTAACTTATCTATCACATTCGCAAAATTCACTTTTTTAGTTCCTTTAAATTCTTTTAAGGTTTTAACTACCTCAAGAGAGGACATTCCAGGAAAATCATAAGTTTTCAATCCAGAATAGTAGCCGATATATCCAAGACATTCCATAAATACAGTTGACTTTTCAGATGTTGAATTAGCCTTTAACCATTCACCTATTTTTTTTCTGTTTCCAAATTCAATTACTACCTGTTGTATCCTCATCTGGTATCCTCCAAGGAAAAGTATTATCAGGCTATAAACAGGAAAAAGAATACCTGTAATCAAAATTATCTTAAAATTGTATTTAGAATAAAAATAGTCCCAAGCCAGAACAAACACCGCAATAATTTGAATTGTCAGATTTGGCAAGTACCAGGGCATTCCTCCCTGGCCTGATACATATTCAAGATAGAAAATGCCAAATAGGACAGATAAAGATAAGGTTTTGGCCATTTTGGGGAATGGTAACAGGAAGGCCAATGCTGCAAATGTGCTTACAATTTTTCCAGGAAAGCCTAACTTAAACCACCCGCCTACATATGCATAACCAGGCATAAAGAATTGATGCGCCATAGATTTCCCTATTATTAATTTAAAAGGGAGTATAAAGAAGTCTAATAAAAGCCGTAGTGGTTCATAAACCTTTAGATTGCTTTTGGCAGAAACAGTGTTGGGGATTGGAGTGCCATAATACAGCCAGGTTATTATGGTCCAGGGCAAGTACAAAAGAATACTGATTGCACCAGCTATAAATATTTTTTTGATAAATGGTAAACAGAACTCTTTCTTAAAATTTAAATGAAACAAAGAATACGAAAACAGCAAAAAGAAAGCATAGACGAATCCATCTGGCCTGGTGTACATGAGCCCTGTAAATGCAACAACAAATAAATTGATTTGTGAATCTTCATTCTTGCTTAAATTATAAATTATGAAAAGCAGGAAAAACATCATATAGGGTGTTTCCATACCGTTGATGCTATTGTCAATGATCAGTATATTAGTAAGAAATAGCCCTATGAAAATATATCTGCTGGTACTTAATAGTTTAAGGGAATCTGAGATCTTGAAAATTAGCACTGAACAAAACCCAATAACTATCGAATTGACTATTCGGTACAGCCAAATCGCAAATTCGTCAGGATTAGATTTAAAAATATAAGCAAATAAAGCCGGCAGAAGTGTATTGATTGGCGAGGTAAATGAATGAACTCTTTCTCCCACAGTAAAAGTTAATCCATTCCCGATAGCAAGGTTTTTACTTGCCCTGTATGTTATGTACCAATCTTCCCAGCGATGGTCGGTCAGCAGGGCAAAAATGATGCAAATTGAAAATGAAATTGAAAAAAGAAGAATGTAGGTTCTTTTCATGATCACATTTTTAAAATATCTCTGATCACAACAGAAGCACACACTCCTCCAAATGCTGCTGGCAGATAAGAGATGGTGCCAAAGGCAGATTTTTTAAAATTGCTGCCATCTGTAAACATGAGCGATTCCGGCACATTTACTTCCGGCGAAAAAACAGTTTTTATTCCCTGATGAATATTGAATTTGCGTAGCCTTTTCCTCACATAAAAAGCCAGTTTATCATTGTATGTTTCAGATATATCAGCCACTTTTATCATGGTTGGGTCAAGTTTGCCGCCAGCACCCATCGAACTTACTATTTTTTGATTGTTAAAATAGGCGAGAGAAAGCAGTTTTAATTTCGGTGTTAAACTGTCGATAGCATCAACCACATAATCGTATTTTATTTGCAAAAGCTCCTCCATTTTTTCGGGCTGCATAAAATCTTTCACGACATGTATTTTCAGTTCGGGATTTATTTGGAGAAGTCTTTCCTGCATTACATCAGCTTTTGAAAGGCCATGAGTGCTTATAAGTGCTGGAAGTTGTCTGTTGCGGTTACTTGGATCAACAACATCTCCGTCTACAATGGTCATTTTTCCAATTCCAGCGCGGGCAATGAACTCTGCAGCAAAGGAACCAACACCCCCTAAGCCGACCACAAGTACATGTGAATTTACTAAATCATGTAAACGGTTTTCACCAACAAGTAGCTTGGTCCTTGAAAGCCAGGAAAGATCAGTCATTAATTTTAAAAAGTATTCTGAAATTG
>JACMRH010000265.1 GCA_014376535.1 Cytophagales bacterium
CCCCTACTGGTTTAAGTGTTCCAAAGGACCACTTAAACCTAACATAGTAATACAGGAATTTGTCCGGGCAAGGCTTCAGAAACTTTGAAAATAAAATCAAAACAACCTTTTCAGTACCTGCTTTTGTCATTCAAGGTCAGGAAATTGAGTCTGGCAATGGCCATAACTTGCTTTCAATAGGAGCTGAATTGAAGCTTGGGGTCTAATGTCCTTAAAATCAAGACAAATGGAGGACAAAACAGCTTTAAAATTGTAAAGAGGTAAAAATATTATCAATTTTTAAGTCTGTCATTTTCTTGCCTCAGTTGTAAAGCAGAAGCTGGATTATTTACACAACAATAAGTGGAAGTCGGATTTGAAAAATGTCCTGAAACTGATAAAGGGCCAATAGAAAAATACTATTTTTGGAATAAAAGCGGACGCTTTAAATAGATTAGCTAGACGCTTGTCCTTACAGGGCAATAAGGTTGTGCTTTGGTTGATATATAGTTTTGTTTAAAGTTTTGGCAATGCGGGAAGATCCGTTTAATTTCGTTAAGGGAACAAAGGAGGTCAGACAATACAATTGATTTTGAGAAAATTTATTATCAAATTCTGTTACTTTTATTTTTTTAAAATTGTTATTAGATGAAGCAAAAGTATTTAGTTGTATCCGACTATTTTAAATCAAATAAAGCGTCTATGAAATACATTTACCAAATGAATTATACTTTCAGATTCTGGATTTTCCTGGTAACTAGTTTGGTATTGAGTCTCTCTTCAAAAGCACAATTGCCCACAGCACAGCAAACAGCAAATGCTATGACAATTGGATGGAACATAGGTAATTCTATGGAAGCCATGTATTTGTACAACGGAGCAATGGTGGCCGGAGAAAATGCCTGGGGAAATCCTAACATTTCTCAAACCCTGATAGATTCTGTGAAGGCAGCTGGCTTCAATACCATCCGCATTCCAATTGCCTGGGATGTACATGCCAATCCGACCACGCATGTGATAGATGCAGCCTGGATTGCCCGTGTGAAACAGGTGGTAGATTATTGCATCAAACGCAATATGTACGTTGTCATCAACATTCATTGGGACAATGGATGGCTGGAAAAGAATGTTACTCAAGCCTCACAAATTGCTGTTAATGTTAAACAAAAAGACTACTGGACACAAATAGCCAATTATTTTAAAGCTTATGATGGCCACCTGCTGTTTGCCAGCGCCAATGAACCTGATGTTTCAGATGCAACAGGGATGGCAGTTTTATTGTCATATCACCAAACATTTATAAACGCAGTAAGGGCCACAGGGGGCAATAATAGTTCCCGTGTATTGGTCATTCAGGGACCAAGCACAGATATTGAAAAAAGTAATACCCTTATGAACACCATGCCTACTGATCAGATTGCCAACAGGATAATTGTGGAGGTTCATTATTATACTCCCTATAATTTTTGCCTGATGACGGAAGATGCTACTTGGGGCAAACAATTTTACTATTGGGGTAAGAACAATCATTCTGCCACAGATGTAGCACACAATCCTACTTATGGCGAAGAGGCTGATGTTGACAAACTGTTTGGCTATATGAAAACAAAATTTGTGGACAAGGGCTATCCGGTTATAATCGGTGAGTTTGCTGCTATAAAAAGAACTGGCCTTACTGGTGCAGCGTTGGCTCTTCACATCAAATCGCGATTGTATTTTTACGAATATATCTCAAATGCAGCCTGTAAAAACAATTTAAAGCTGATTTACTGGGATGCGGGTAACCTGGGTAATAACAGTATGACTTTGTTTGACCGTACCTCCGGGGCAAGGATAGACCGGGACGCCATAAATGCACTAATGAAAGGAACATGCCTGCCAGTAGTCACATCCATAAGCCAGATTATGGAAGAAAACAGTGAGATCAAATATTACCCAAACCCATTTAACAACAATCTTCAAATTGAAGGCAATAGCCAGATAATCAAAGTGATGATATTTGATATGTTAGGAAATCTTGCAGAAACCAAAGTGGCTGTAGGTTTAGATAATCATGTTCAATTAGGCGAAAGTTTAAAACCCGGAAGCTATTTCGTACAGGTTCATTCTGCCGAAAAGCAAAAAACTTTTAAAGTACTGAAAAGATAAAAATAACGATATCCTGATTTTTACATTTTAAAAATACCCCTCCTTGGCCTGTGGCACACAGGCTACTTCATCTTCCTTATTTTTCCTCCGGTAACAATCCTATCATCCACCCGTACTTGTAATACTTTCACCAGATAGCGCTGGCTGCATAAATAATTCTTTACTTTGAATATAATTCGTAAGGGAACATAAGTATGTCCAAAAGGTTGATTCTGCTTTTCCTGCCACTCTTTATTTTTTTGGGTATATGGGCATTTCTTTACCAGCCTTCTTTTTCCGTTTTAAAACTTAACCGACTCCAAACTTCCACCTTTACTGACAAACAAAGGGATAAAGGCCAATCTGAAATAATAAACTACCAACAGGACAACAACTTCGTAGCACTGCATTTCGAACTCAAAAACGAATTTATTTCTCCATACGCAGGCATGTCTTTTTTTCAGAAAGGCAGCTATTGGGACCTGAGCCTATACAACGAAGTAGAAATAGAAGTAGAACTTCAGAATACTAAAAACCTGGAACTAACCCTTGCCACTTATCAAAATGGGGTGACCAAAGAAACTGAGCTCCTGACTTACAGGCACAATGTGATGGAAATACCTATACAGGAAAATATTACCGTTTGCAGGCTTCCATTGAACCAGGTTCAGGTTGCCCAATGGTGGTTAGAAAAATTCAAATTGCGCAGCACTGAACTGGGCCC
>JACMRH010000266.1 GCA_014376535.1 Cytophagales bacterium
AAAAAGAAGGATGTACAGGATAAATTTCAGTTATATGAAGAATCTGGTGTTCAGGAATATTGGATTGTATATCCTTTGGAAAAACTAGTAGATGTTTTTCTATTGGAAGATAACAAATACCGATTGGTTAAAAAATACGTTCAGGACGATATTGTACCTGTCAATATTTTAGAAGGATTAAGTATTTCACTTTTAGATGTTTTTGAATAATACTTTTACGAACTGGTAAGGGATCTAATCAACATTATATTTTTACATATTTATTGAAAGGAGAACTCAATACAAGTCGCCAAGTTCATCTTTGTGAACTTAGTGTATTTACTTTGTGACCGTTGTGGTTAAAATAATAGTTTACCAATTTCATAATCTTTACAAAAGCTTTTGTTTCCCGATTATTCTGTATTTTCGCCCCAATTATCTGTAAAGAACCGATCTTATTTTAAGTAAAATGAATTTTAAGAGACTAAACGACATCACTGGTTGGATTATTTTTTTAATTGCTACTACCGTCTATGTATTAACTGTTGAGCCTACTGCAAGCTTTTGGGATTGCGGAGAGTTTATCGCCTGTGCCTACAAAATGCAGGTTCCGCACCCACCTGGAGCACCTCTTTTCCTTTTACTGGGAAGGATATTTTCTTTTTTTGCCATGGGCAATGTTGAAAATGTTGCCTTTTGCGTAAATATGATATCGGTTTTATCAAGTTCATTTACAGTTCTTTTCCTTTTTTGGTCAATCACTATTTTAGCAAAAAGGTTTTTTACTACTGATATTAATTCAACCGGAAACATCATTGCGATTTTAGGTGCTGGTGCAGTTGGAGCTTTGGCTTACACATTTTCAGATTCATTCTGGTTCTCAGCTGTTGAAGCAGAGGTTTACGCGATTTCATCATTCTTTACTGCTTTTGTAGTTTGGGCCATGTTAAAATGGGAAACCATTGCAGATGAGCCAGGTGCAGACCGTTGGTTGGTTTTGATTGCCTATATGGTTGGTTTATCTATTGGTGTCCATTTATTAAACCTTGTAACCCTGCCAGCATTAGCCTGCATATACTATTTCAAACGTCATACTTATAGCTTAAAGGGGTTACTTATAGCCATTGCCGCAAGTGGTGTTATTCTTATTGGAATAATGAATGGTGTAATCACAGGTTTGCCCTCAATTGGAGCTGATTTTGAAATATTCTTCGTAAACGCATTGGGTCTTCCATTCGCTTCCGGAATTGTATTTTTTTGCATTGCTTTCGTTGCAGCCATCGTTTACGCAATCCTGTATTCGATCAAAAAGAAACTTTACAACTTAAATCTTGCCCTGATCTGTTTTGTATTTATCATGATTGGGGACATATCTTATGGTGTAGTCTTAATCAGGTCAAATTTCAATCCTCCAATTGACGAGAACAATCCTGAAAATATCCTAAGCTTTGTGTCTTATTTAAAACGTGAGCAATATGGTGATCGTCCATTGCTTTACGGTCCGCATTATACTGCAGAGTTGGTAGATCAAAAACAAGGTGCAGATATTTACAGAAAGAAAGATGATAAATATGTGGTCTATGATCATAAGATCATCAATGAATTTGACCCAAAGCATCAAACACTTTTTCCAAGGGTTTACAGCAAACAAGGAAATCATATAGAAGCGTATTCAAGATGGATCGGTATTCCTAAAGGCAAGAAACCAACTATGAAGGATAATCTTTATTTCTTCTTCAGGTATCAGATCGGCCACATGTACCTGAGATACTTCTTCTGGAATTTTGCAGGAAGAGAAAGCGATATCCAGGATGCTGAATGGCTTCGTCCATGGGATTCTGGAAAGGATTTACCTGAATCTTTATCTGACAATAAAGCAAGAAATCAATTTTATATGCTACCATTAATCTTGGGAGTTTTAGGTTTGTTTTTTCAATATAACAGAGATAGGAGAGGAACCTTAATTATTGGAATGCTTTGGTTTTTAACAGGAATTGCCATGATTATGTACCTGAATCAGCCGCCGGTTGAGCCCCGTGAACGTGATTATATTTTTGCAGGATCTACCTATGCATTTGCATTCTGGATTGGATTTGGGGTCTTAGCTGTTGCCGATTTACTCAAGAAATTGTTAAAAAGTGATGTTCTAAGATACGGTGTTTCAACAGTGGCATGTACGCTTGTTCCGGGTATTATGGCCGCAGAAGGATGGGATGACCATAGCCGTGCAAACCGTTATCATTCAGTGGATTCAGCTAAAAACTTGTTGAATTCCTGTGCTAAAAATGCGGTTTTATTTACAGGTGGTGATAATGATACCTTCCCACTTTGGTTTGTGCAGGAAGTTGAAGGTTTCAGGACTGATGTGAGGGTTTGTAACTTAAGCTTATTAAACACTGACTGGTATATCTCTCAAATGAAAATGCAGGCATACGACTCTGATCCATTGCCAATTACCTTAGAATTTGACAATTTCATTCAGGGTAAAAACGATTATATTCCTTATGTTGAAAAACCTCAGCTAAAGGGTGGAATGGACTTGAAACAATATGTTAAATTAGTCAAAGCCGATAGTCCAGCTTTATTAGTGCCATTGCAAAATGGAGGAACTATAAGCACACTTCCAACAAACATACTTTCGTTAGACATAGACAGCAACTCAGTAAGTAAAATGGGCATAGTTTCTGCTCAATACCAAAGGTTTATACCAACTAAAATGATATGGGACATTGGTGCAAAAGCGCTTGAGAAAAAAGACCTGATCATGCTTGATATGATCGCTAATAATGATTGGAAAAGGCCAATATATTTCTCAACTACTTTAGGAAGCGACAATTATTTAAACCTGAGGGACTACATGCAAATGGAAGGCCTGGCATATAGATTGTTACCTGCAAAAGTGCCAAATGCAAATGATGGTTATGTAAATTCAGACATCATGTACGAGCGCATGATTAAGAATTTCTATTACAGAGGCCTGGATAATTCTAACCTTTATTATGATGAAAATGCAAGAAGGTTTCCTTTAAATTTAAGATCAAGTTTTTACAGGCTTGCAGAACAATTGGTAGTGGAAGGCAAAAATGAAAAGGCCAAAGAGGTGATTATATTTTGCCTTAAAAAGATGCCAGACAGTACTGTTCCTTTTGATTATTTTACTCCACGTTTTGTGCCTTTATTGCTTCAGCTGGGCGATGAAAAAACTGCGATGGATATCTGTAACACAATGGGAATGAGAGCCGATCAGGAACTAGCCTATTATATGAAGAACCGTAAGAAGGCAAATAATCAGGAAATTGAGATTAATTTATATGTCTTGAACCAAATTGTAAGCTCACTTAAACAGTTCAATAAAGTTGAAGAGGCCAAGAAATATGAAGATATCTTCAAAAAGTATGAGCCAAATTATCAACAGTAATCTTAAAGCGTAAATTACTAACGACAGTCAGGCCAAAACCTGACTGTTTTTTTATGGACAAACATATACTTCTTATAAGTTGCACTGATGAACTGGGCTTGATCTCCAAAATCAGTTCTGTTATTTCAAATCTCGGACTCAACATTATCATTATGAGAGAGTTCGTAGAGGAAGATAGCAATATATTCTTCATGAGAATGGAATTGTCAGGGGTATTGAACTCAAGTCTTCTTTTCGAAAATCTATCTCTAAATGTTCCTTCGAATGCAGTAATAAAAGTTAATCCGAAAGAAAAGAAGGATTTGGTTGTGTATGCTACCAAAGAATACCATTGCCTTGGAGATCTGTTAAGCAGACATCATTTTGGAGAATTACAGGCAAACATAAAGGCAGTGATTGCAAACCACGAAGATCTTAAGGAATACACAGAAAAGTTTAATGTGCCTTTTCATTTGATCACTCATGAAGATAAATCTAAGGAAGAATTTGAAGCTGAACTTTTAATACAAACTCAGTACTATTCTCCTGATATGATTGTGCTGGCAAAGTTCATGAGAATACTTTCGCCAGAATTCGTTTCTTCTTTTGAAAATAAAATAATCAATATCCATCATTCATTTCTTCCGGCCTTTATTGGCGCCAATCCTTATAAAAAGGCATTCGAAAGAGGAGTTAAACTAATTGGTGCAACTGCACATATCGTAAACAATAACCTCGACGAAGGTCCTATAATCACGCAAAGAGTTATTCCGGTAGATCATACTTTTAATACCAGGAGCATGATTCAGGCTGGCAGAGAAGTTGAAAGAAGTGTATTATTTGAAGCCTTAAAACTGGTATTGGAAGACCGTGTTTTTGTTTCAGGAAATAAGACAATAATTTTCTCCTGATTAGCGGATAAAATACCTATACAAGATCACGCAAAGGCAGATCAGAAACATCAACATTGATATTTTGTTTACAGCATGCATCGCTTTCAGGCTTGAATTTGTTGGCCTGTTAGGATCTTTTTTCCTGAAGAAATAAGTAAAAAATTCCCCAACTGATAAATAATCTTTAATACTCATTTTCGTTGCTTTTATGTATAAACAAAAAGAAATAGGTAATTGTTCTTTTTGAACTCTTGTTAAAAACTTAAATTAGCAAATATTGAATCAATATGGCTGATATTGTAAAGTTATCCCAATTAGATCAGAATAAATCGTACAGTTATGCAGATTATCTGACATGGCAGTTCGATGAATTTGTTGAAATTATAAAGGGCAAAATTTTCAAAATGTCACCCGCTCC
>JACMRH010000267.1 GCA_014376535.1 Cytophagales bacterium
CTATGATCTTGCCCCATTGAATTCAGGATCTTTTACAGACTATATTTTGTCCATTAAAGCAAGTAAGCAAAAGGATGTTACAATTTCTGGTAAACAGTACCGGTTCTTAACAATTCGGGCCTTGGAAAAAAGTGTTATGTTAAAATGATAAAACTACTTAAATACTAAAATAGGATTGCAATAAGTAATAATAGGAAAGGGAAGGGATTAGTTTCGCCAATAGTTCTTGTTTGCAAAGAGGATTTCCGAAAATTGCGTTGAAAGCGCCATAAATTAACCACCACTTTTACCATCCCTTTCATACCTGCATAATCCATTGCACTGCTATAAAAATGATTTATAGGAGTTTTAACTAAGCTTGCCCCCACAGGGTTATAATTTATAAAATCTACTTTTTGCATTATGTCAAAAAGTGCTCATGTCGAAAGCATGATTATTATCCTTTCAGATTTTATAAAACTCTGCTCTACCAATTTATCTTGCTTTAAAAGCAAATTTATCTTTTAGAAATTCCTGCCTGTTTTCTATACCCAAAATCACAGCTTCCTGCTTTTTCTTTATAGAATGTTTTAAAAAAGCTCTGTCGATATCCGATAAACTGCTTCCTTCTTGCGCTTTCACAATTAGATGAATATGATTGGGCATCATAATCCAGGCATTTATTTCCAAACCCTTATGGCTATTTCATCCTTAACTACTCTATGGCCTAACTCTGAAAGTTATCTAGGTTGAAACAACCCCAATTTATAAGCAGGCTCTTTGCTGTCAATGTCAAAGCTGCTTATTAACAATTCTTTTCCTATGCTAACCTGGCCAGTAAAGGCTGGTCTAAAAATTTCAGACTTTAGAGGGTAAAGGATATTTTTAGAAACAGCTCCATCCTTATTCACCTTTGCAACAAAACAAGCATTTTCATTCGTATTGTAGGGTTCCATATCTTTTAGCTCTTTAAGGTTGTTTCCAAGATTTGTAGCATTGTCTACGTAAAGCAAAAAGACATCGTTTCCTTTATATAGACAAGCAAATGAGCAGATCTGTTCTTCGTAAATATTGAAAGGAGGATTTTTTTTCCACAAAAAATAATAATAGCCCAGCGTTGGAGAAAGGATTTGATATTGCTTTTTGTAAACATTTGATGCCCAGAGAAATTGTCCAGTCTTATTGGCGCGCATCACCAGAATATTAAAGTTATTAATATAATACCCTGCGTTGATGTTGGTAAATTTATTCTCCATTACAAAGGTTTTTCCACCATCGGACGCAGGCATACAACCGATTAATCTATATTCATACATTAAGCCCTTTTCGGGATTAAATTCTTTTTTAGGTAAAGTTGTCATTTGAGAATTTACGAAAGGATAGGTAAGGGTTTCCGTAATCTGGTTTGTCCCTTTTTTTACATTCAGGTAGAAAATGCCTCCAAAGAAATCGGTTTTCTTTTCTGTTTTCGAGTAGTTCCCTATTATTTCCATGTTTCCATCTTTATCAGTTTGAAAAATGAAATCGTCCATAAAGGGGAGATTGGCCGGAAGGGTTATTTCATTGAAGGATTTATCTGCAATGGAAAAGAAAAATATTCGTGGAATGTTTGCATCTACGTTTGGGTTCTTTTTTTCTTTCACATACAAATAGCCATTCCCAGCTTCGTCAACAACAAATTTTTTAAATTCAAATAGGTAATCTGCAAGTGGTTTTGGGAATTCAATAGAGGCGATTTCATTCAGCTTGATGTCAAATGCCTTGTAACGGTAGGCAAATACGTATGCTTGTTCTTCAATTTTGCTCAACAATCCAGTGAACTGGTTACTGGCAGACTGCTTTACATAGACCATTTCAAAAATTTCTTTCTTCTTTTTCTTTATTTGGTCTAGTTGTTTTGGTTGAACCAAAAGCTTACCGTCTTTAAAACTGTAAACAGAACCGTAAACGGTGATCATTTTTTTGTCCTGTTTAGCGAATATTTGTTGAAAATGGTTTTCATCTGCCAAGCCATCTATAATAATATCACCAGCAGTTACTCCCATCTGAGAAGCAGTTATTTGCTTTGTAGTGAGCATATTAGATTTGCTCAGCCATTCGGCCCTGCATGATTGTAAGGTATTCGCTGGCTTGTATACCAGCATGTTCTGATCGTTAGAATAAATTATCTTGCTAGGTGCTGTAATACTGGGATATGGTTCAGGTTTTGCCCATTTAAGTAAAATATCAGGAGATTGGGCGAAAAGGGCATTCGTAAAAAACAGGATTAAGATAAAAAGGATTCTCATTTTAAGCAGTTTAGGTATAAAAACCAAAGGTATAAAAATTTAATTCTTTTTGTTTTACGCGTAACCTTAAAAATATTTGATCCTGAATCATTCACTCTTTGTAATCGCCCAGAATTCCTATTTCATAAATATTTCTATGCGTTTGGCAAATATTCACAAGCCCTCTTTCAATAAAACAAGTTTCTGCTTCATCAACTATATGATAATATTTACAGGTTATAGTAAGCATACCTTATAAAATAGTAGATAGTGCAAGTCTGCTTTAATAAAATATGCATCCGAATAATAAATTCTTTCCTCAAATTGTCCTCGTTTGCAAAGAGAATTTCCGAAAATCGCGTTTAAAAAGCTATTGACATCTCTGTAAACCCGTCAATTCAAGAGAATATTCCAATGAACTGCGGTACATGTCAAATAATATGGAGCGTTTTGATGGCTCACCAAGTATTTATCTCCTACAATATTCTTAAAAATAGTAAACCTAATACAGACGTAGAAAATGCTATTCTCGTCAGCCCTCGTCGCAAACAAAAGCTATTTTTGTTTTTTGGAATTTTCTGCAACAAAACTACTTTAACAAGTCTACAACAACCCCTGAATAATCTCATCCTCAGAAACCCCATCAGCTTCTGCCCGGAAATTTCTTACTATTCTATGTCTTAGCACAGGTTTTGCAATTGCCTGAACATCTTCGATATCAGGAGAATATTTTTTGTTGAGCAACGCATTGCATTTTGCGCCCAGAATTAAATATTGCGCAGCTCTGGGGCCTGCTCCCCATTCCAGGTATTCTTTGGTTTGTTTTACAGCAAGTTCTGAACCTGGTCGGGTTTTGTGAACAAGTTTTACTGCATATTCTATCACATTGTCAGCAACAGGCACTTTTCTCACAATATCCTGGAACATTTGTATTTGTTCCGCATTTAAAACATGATTTACATCAAATTTTAAACCCGAAGTTGTGCTTTTAACAATGTTTACCTCTTCTGAAAAACTTGGGTAGTCAAGTTTAATATTGAACATAAATCTATCTAATTGCGCTTCAGGCAAAGGGTAGGTTCCTTCCTGCTCAATCGGGTTTTGGGTTGCCAAAACGAAAAACGGTTGTGGCAGCTTATAATTCTTGCCTCCAACGGTTACCGAATGCTCTTGCATAGCCTCAAGCAATGCAGACTGTGTTTTAGGCGGTGTC
>JACMRH010000003.1 GCA_014376535.1 Cytophagales bacterium
GTTTTCGGATATGCATTTAAAAACTACCAGATTGGGTTTATGGCTGAGAATCTCTTAGATGTTTATTGGAAAGAGGCACAATTCGCCACTAATTCCAGATTGCAGGGAGAACCAACAAGTGTAAACGAAAACCATTACACACCGGGAACTCCTTTTAATATTAGAGTGAATTTTACTTTGTACTTTTAACAATTCCCCAAAATGTGGATTAACAAGTAATGTTTTTAAATAATAATAAAAGTGAACATAAATGAAAATTAAATAATGAATTTTATTGTATTTGTAATTAACTGACTTTCAAATTTTAATTTAAATAGTAAAAATAAATAAACACATACAGCTGTTTACTTTCATTTGTGGCATTATAATTTTATTATAGAAATATATGGACGCAAGTCCAGTGGTTTTTAAGTTAAGTGGAGTAATACATCAGAAAAAGGTCGTTCATATTGGACGACCTTTTTTACAGGTTAAAAGGATCATTGAGTTAAACTATAGTAAGTAATTAAAGAGGCAGCCATCATAGCTGCCTCTTTTCATTTTACTTTAAATTACTGGTATTAATCAATCCTTCAAATAAAACTTCCTCTTCCTTTTTGCAATAATTACCTCAAAATCACCTTCTTCTGAAATTGTCTCATATTTTTCGTTTACAAAAGAAAGATCCTTTTCAATAAGTGTAAAGCTGATTGTTTTACTTTCTCCAGGTTGAAGAAATATCTTATTGAACCTTCTCAACCTTTTAACAGATGGAGTTATTGAGGCTACGAGATCCTGGGTGTAGAGTTCAACCACTTCATGCCCGGCCAATTTTCCAGAATTGGTTACTTTTACTGAAACTATTAAACTGTCATTTGTAGAAATAGTATCCTTGCTGAACTGTATGCTGTCGTAAGTAAAAGTGGTATATGACAAACCATGCCCAAATTCGTATTGTGGTTTGAATTCGTATTTGTACTCGTAAACCGGATCTACGATTTCTATGGCTTCATCCAATAATTTATGGTCGTAAGTAATCAAAGAACCATTGTATCTTGGGTAAGTGTATGGCAACTTTCCACCGGGATTAAATTTTCCGAAAACTACATCGTGTATCGCCTGCGCACCTTGAGGACCTGGCCAGTATCCCAACAAAATGGCTTTACATAGTGGTTCAATCTCTCTGATTATCCTCGGCCTGCCTTCCAACAATAAAAGAATGATTGGTTTGCCGGTTTTGGCCAAAGCCTGAACCATTTCAACTTGTCTTTTATCTAGTTCTATGTCAGGTGTATTTCCAGGGGTTTCCGCATAAGCAGGTTCGCCAAGGCAAACTAAAATAGCATCAAATTGAGACGCTGATTTTGCAAGACTTTCTTTATTCCATTCGTTTTTTCCATTGTAATCAAATGAGGGAATAAATTTAGCACCTGATGATGAAAAGACTTGTGCAATTGATTGAAGTCCAGTCGGATAGAGAGTGTCTCTGTTTCCCTGCCAAACATAGGACCAGGCACCGTGTAAGGCAGTTACAGAATTAGCATTTGGCCCTGTTACCATTATTTTTTTAGTGGTTGATAAAGGTAAAATGCTATCGTTATTTTTCAGCAGAGTGATAGATTCCAAGGCTGCCTGTAAAGTAGTGGCCGTATACTCAGGTTTGCCAAAATTGCCAATATTTTCTTTTTCAACGTACGGATTCTGAAAAAGCCCAAGGTCCTTTTTTAGCTGCAAAATTCTCCTCACAGATTCATTAATCCTTGATTCACTGATCTTTCCTTCTTTTACCAATGCGATCAGATCATTGTAAAAACCAAAGTCAAAAGGAACTATGCACATGTCTATGCCGGCATCAACAGCAAGGAAAACAGCGTCTTTATGTGTTTTTGCCACCCTGTGTCTTTCCTGAAGTTTTATAATGTCTTGCCAATCGCTGATTACTACTCCTTTAAAGCCTAGCTCTGTTCTTAAAACATCAGTTAACAAATATTTACTGGCGTGAACCGGTGTTCCATTGATTTCAGCAGAGTTGACCATCAATGTTTTTGAACCAATATTTACAGCATTTCTAAAAGTTGGTAGAAAATACTCCCTCAAAACAATTTCAGGAATGTAGGCTGGAGCACGGTCTTTGCCATTTAGCGGAACAGAGTATCCAACAAAATGTTTCATACAGGAAGCCACTTTGTTGTTTTTTGAAACATCGCTTCCTTCAAATCCTTTGATTGCAGCACCTCCTAATTGCGTTACCAGGTAAACATCTTCTCCAAAAGTTTCTCCCAACCTGGACCATTGCTGGTTTCTTCCAACATCCAAAACAGGCGAAAAATTGTACCTTACTCCTGATGCCCTGGTTTCAGCAGCAGTAATGGCCGCGCATTTTTCGACAAGCTCAGGATTTCTTGTTGCCCCTAAACCAATATTATGAGGAAATAAGGTTGCTCCATAAATATAGTTGGCTCCATGAACAGCATCTACACAATATAAAAATGGAATTTTATGGCGGGTTTGTTCCATGGTCACTTTCTGTAAAAGATCTACCATAGTCCTCCATTCTTCCAATGTGTATGCATGGTTCATCACGTTTTGGATTGATCCAACATGGTGATTTACAATAATATCCCTAATTTTGTCTGTATCAAGTTTTATTCTCCTGTTTTCCTCCGTGGCAATGGTTGCCAATGTTAAATTGGTCATCTGTCCAACTTTTTCTTCCAGCGTTAGAGATGTAAGAATTTTCTCTATCTCATCTCCGGAATCTTTGGTTGGTTCTTGTTTCTTAGAACAAGAATTGAGGGCTAAAAATGATATAAAAATTATGGCTGAAAAAACAGAATTCTTTTTCATTACAGTTAGAGTTGAATACAAGAATAAGAAAAGTAATCGATTTAGTGTAGATATGTAATTAGTATTAATTGCTTATCTATGGTTTGAATAGTTAATTGCAGAACAAACAAATTAAGATGAAAAAGAATATTTTAACTACTGCATTTCTAATGGCTATAATTGCCAGTTTAGGTTTGTTCTCTGTAGGATGTAAGAAATCTTCAACTAAACCTAAAGATACCTGCGAGGGAGTAGTAATGCCCAATCCCTATTATAAAATCACTTCCTTAAAAGGAGTTATAACAGATACAACCGGCAAGGAAAAAAGCAATGTAGTTCCTGAAGATTATAATAAACTTTGTCAGTATATATATGCTGATAAAACGCAAAATCTTGCTATCAAAAAAATGGAACCAGATTTTAGTTTTATAAATAGTGCATATGCCGTTCTCCGTTGCCTCCTAGTGCAATCAATGGTTTAACAGATGTTGAATTAGTAGCAAGGAAAAAATTTACATATTCTGGTTCTGCTGACACCATCCAAGTAAATGATACCATTACAAATCTTTTTGTAATTAAAAATGAATCTGGTTTTGTATCGTTAGACAGTTATTTTGAAAAAAATAAAAACAATTGTAACATTAGCACCTTATTACTTAGACTTAAGGAAAGGCCCAATCAGCCTGTTACTTTAAATTATGATATTCGGGCCAGATTATATGACGGATCAAATTGGACCTTGCCTGAAATTACTTTAAAGGTTAAATAGCAATAACCTGACAGACAACTGTCAGGTTATATAAATTTTATTGAGACCATTCAGTTGGTTGTCTGTCCCAACGATGATTGCGTAATTCTTTTAACAGATTACTCTCCAGTGTTTTGCCATCACTTACTGCTGTATTGGCTAGCACATTTCTTTCTTTTCTCATTCCTGGAATGGTTGTGCAAACAGTTGGACTTTCAAGTATAAATTTCAGGGCCAATTCTGCCATTGGCATTCCTTCAGGAAGTATTTTTCTTAATTTCTCAGCATGGTCTACACTTGAATTTAAGTTTTCAGGTACAAAATAAGAACCTCTCCAGTCACCAGGTTCGAATTCGGTGTCTTTCGTTAAAGTTCCGGTTAATGTTCCTTCGTCAAACGGAACTCTTGCAATTACTGCAATATCCAATTCTTCGCAAAGTGGAAACAGTTTGTCTTCAGGAGACTGATCGAAAATATTGTAAATAACCTGGACTGAATCAATCAATCCGGTTCTTAAAGTATTCAAACAATTTTCTGGTTCCCAGCGGTTTACGCTTATCCCAAATGCTTCTACTTTTCCCTGTGCAATAAGTGTTTGAATAGTTTTCTGCCAACTATCGTCATTAGCCCAGGCATCTTCCCAGACATGAAATTGCATCAGATCAATTTTTTCAACACCTAAGTTTTTTAAACTTAATTCTGTATACTCAATTATATGTGCTGGTGGAAAACAATCTACAAGCTTATAATCTTTTTTAGAAGGCCATTTGAAATTTTTAGGTGGGATTTTAGTAGCTGAGTATATTTTTTTATCAGAATGTCTTTTCACTAATTTTCCCAACAACTGTTCGCTATGGCCTGAACCATAACCCCATGCAGTATCAAAAAAATTAACGCCTTTTTCGATAGCTACATCCAACGATTTCTCTGATTGAGAATCATCAGATCCTGCCCAGCCGCTTGCGCCCCACATTCCATAACCTATTTCACTTACCTGCCAGCCTTGACGGCCAAATCTTCTGTATTCCATGACAATAAAATTCTATTAGTTAGAACAATGTGTAAAATTATCATTTTAAATGAACTGTTAATAGCCTAATAGTGCCAATATTATATTTTGATAA
>JACMRH010000268.1 GCA_014376535.1 Cytophagales bacterium
AGCAAACATGAAATCTATACTTGTTCCTACCGATTATTCTGAGAGTGCACACCACGCCTTAAACTTTGCTTTTTTGTTAGGGGAAAATGTACCTGTTAAAATTTTTCTTTTTCATTGGACCGAAATTCTGATCCCAACCAGCACTCCTCAGCACATGTACAAGGAGTTGTATGATGAGCAGAGGCAGGTAAAATACAATAACCTCAAAAAAGACACAATTTTATTATTAGAAAATCTGTCAGTATCAAAGGAAAATATAAACCTGGAGTACATTATTGGAGATGGCTCTGGATTGGAAGAAGCTTTACTAATCGCCGTGAAAGACAATAATATTGATGTTGTTGTGATGGGTACTTTAGGTGCTAGCGGAATAAAAAAGCTTTTTGTTGGCAGCAATACCGCTAAGATCATTGAGAAAGCCAAAGTTCCGGTTATAGCTGTTCCTGCAAACTTTCAGTTTGGTCCAATAAATAAAATTGGATATGCATCAGATCTAAACGATGTCAAAAATGAAATAGGGGAGCTGGTACAATTTGCAAAGCTTTTTAATGCAACAATTGAAATATTTCATGTTTACCCTACATTTCCTGTCTTTTTTGAAGTTAACCAGGAAAATGTTGACAATTTGATCGCAGAATTGGTTGCTAAATATCCTGGACAGAAATTCACTTTGCACGTTGTCCAAACTTACAAAGACAATGATATAGTTTACGGTATTGAGAAGTATATCAAAGATTTTAAACCAGATATGTTAGCTATGTTTACTTTGAAACGCAGCTTTTGGGATAAACTTTTTGATGCCAGCAAAACTGAAGAAATTGCATTCAACACAAACGTTCCTTTGCTTACCCTCAAAAAAACTGACCAGTAAAATTTCTGTCATTTGAAACTTGATATACTTGTTATCGCAGCCCATCCGGATGATGCAGAGATTTCCTGTTCCGGAACACTTTTATTACATCTTGCTAAAGGATATAAGGTTGGCATTCTTGATTTGACAAGAGGTGAAATGGGTACCCGTGGCTCTGCCGAACTAAGGGATATTGAATCGGCAAATTCTTCCAGAATTTTAGGTTTAACGACCAGGGTTAATATTGGATTATATGATTGTTTCTTTTCAAACGATCAGGAAAGCCAAAGGAAAATTATTGCCCAGCTTAGACGTTTTCAGCCTGAAGTAGTTATATGTAATGCTCCTGAAGACCGGCATCCGGACCATGGGAAGGGGGCTTCTTTGGCAATAGATTCCTGTTTTTATGCAGGCTTATCAAAAATAGAAACCGAATGGGAAGGTAGAAAACAAGATGCTTGGAGACCCAAAAATGTATTCCATTATCTACAGGATAGGTTATTAGTTCCAGATCTTGTATTTGACATTACACCATTCTGGGATAAAAAAATTGAAGCATTTAAGGCTTTTAAAAGTCAGTTTTACGATCCATCAAGCGACGAGCCGGAAACCTATATTTCAACAGAATCTTTTTGGAAATTTTTAGAAGCAAGGGCCAGAGAAATGGGGCATTATATAAGTGTTCCTTACGGGGAAGGTTTTAAAAGAACCAAAATGCTTCAAGGGAAGGATTTGTTAGTGTTTTAAGTTAAAATTAAAAAGGTTTTCCGTGAGTACCCTTGACCAGTTTCGATACAATAAATGGAAAATAATGAAGAGATCTGATGATACCTTCTGTCATATATTCCTTACCGAACATTCCCTGAATAAATCTGCCAATAAATAAGCGGTTTGAAAAACTATTTTTCCATTGTTTTTTGTAGCTGTCCTCC
>JACMRH010000269.1 GCA_014376535.1 Cytophagales bacterium
CATTATAACTTCTTTAGTCGCTGATATCGCAACTTTGTATTATGAGCTTTTAGCTCTTGATAACGAATTACTCACTATCAGAAAAAACCTTGACCTTCAGCAAAAAGCCATGAATACCATCCAGGATTTAAAAATAGGAGGGAAGGCTAATGAGTTGGCTGTCAAACAGTTTGAAGCGCAGTTTTTGGATACTAAAGGTTTAGAAGTACAAATCCAACAAAATATAATTAAAGCAGAAAATATATTAAATGTGCTATTGGGAAGTTTTCCTAAAAAAATTGTCCGTGGTTTGCCAATCCGTGATCAGTCTCTGCCAGACCAAGCCACTGCTGGTATTCCATCTTTAATGCTTGTTAGAAGACCGGATGTAAGACAAGCTGAATTTGAATTAGTTGCCTCAAAATCTGATGTCAAATTAGCCAGAGCCGCCTTTCTTCCTTCTTTAACAATTGGGGCATATGGAGGTTTCAACGCTTTTAAAGCGCCCCTCTTGTTTTCTAATCCTGCTTCATTAGCGTACGGTGCAATTTCAGGACTTACAATGCCACTTTTAAACAGAAGCCTGATAAGGTCTAATTATAAAAAATCAGTTGCTTACCAGTTGGATTCATATTATGCTTATCAAAAAACCATATTAAATGGATTTCAGGAAGTAGTTACCAGCTTAAATGGAATTAAGAACTATGAATTGATTTATCTGATAAAGGAAGAGGAGGTAGACGCCTTATTAAAAGCAGTAATCGCGTCAAAAGATTTATTTGAAGCAGGATATGCTACCTATTTAGAAGTTATAACGGCCCAAAAACTTGTGTTAAAAGCTGAGCTGGAACTGTCTGAAGCTAAAAAAAATCAATTTAACACGGTAATAGAATTGTATAGGTCCTTGGGTGGTGGCTGGGAATAATTAGTTAACGGAAACTTTTACCATTACGTTATACATTAGTTTCTCAACTCTAATGCACATTTCTTCAGGATTAAATGGTTTAGAAATGTAGTCGTCTATTCCTAATTTGTAAAGTTTCAATCTATCTGCGCTGGTTTGCAATCCTGACAAGACCATTATTGGTATACCCGCTAAAGCACTATTAGCTTTCAAGCCCGTTATAAAATCAAAACCATCCATTACAGGCATGTTTATATCTGTAATGATCAAGTCCGGAAGATAACCTTCTTTTAAAGTTTCCAGGGCTGCCACAGCACTTGTTTTGCTCGTTATTTCATAATTCATTTTAAGCATCCCAGATAAAAGAGCCAGCATGGGCCTTGAATCATCGACAATTAAAACTTTTCTTTTCATAGTTAGGTAGATCATTTATCTTGTGTTTTCTGTTCTTAATTCTATACAAAGGATAATATTAATTAAATACATTTAAAATTAATAATCTAAAGAACCTGTCAAATTATGAATCAAAGTACTCTTTTAACTAAAAATGCAAAAAGAAACCTTATAGCACATTTTACACGCAAAGCAATGCGTTTCTTACATGGTAACATTTTAATAATATACGCTCTGATTTCAATATTTTAAAGCATTTATATTTTCTTTCACTTTTTCACTCTTATTAACTTTAATTATGGCCAAATTATGACAAGTGTATGATTATGAATAACTCATTATGAAGTAACGCATTATAATTTCCTTTTTGAAGGATCTTTTTAGAATAGCACTCTATAAAACAATAAAGGAGACCAGTATCGAAAATCCTTTTTGTTATTATTGAACTCCAATATCAACTGTGCAAAACACTAAATTATTGGGTCAGCAACTTATCGGTTTATTACTTTCTTTTCTATCCGAAGAGATTTTCAGATGCTTCGCTACTCAATCTGGTTAAAATTTATTAAATACCTCTCTACTGTTTTTGTAAATGACAATGGATTATTTTATACTCAACAGATATTGTTCCATCGAGTGGACTTGCTTATGTAGAATAAAATTTTTCTTTGGAACAATGAATGTTTATTAGTTACTAGAAGAGTAGCTGTCAGTTGTGCGATGTTAATGGGCTACCCTGAGTTATATTAAAGTCTGGGATGGTGAGGTAACAAAATTCCAGGCCGGAGAAGGAAAATTATTGAAAATAAATAATCATAATTCTAAGGCTATTGAAGCTATTTTGGAAATAGTCAAAGTAAATACCGAAGTTTACAAATCATACTGTGAGCTATATTACAAAACAGGTATTATGTCAGAAATTTTATTGTGATTTTAAATGGAGCATTTGGTGAAATTAGAGCAAAAGATAAATTTAATACGCATGGTGAAACCTGTTGTACTTATTGTTATCGGGATTTTTTCCGCTTCATTTGGATTGCAAGGATTTTTACTTTCAAATCATTTTATTGACGGAGGTGTAACAGGGATTTCTATGTTACTATCTCAAATCCTTGGTTACCCTCTTTATGTCCTTATCTTAATAATTAATATTCCTTTTATTGTATTAGCGTTCAGGCTTATTACCCCAATATTTGCGTACAAAAGTATTTTGGCCATTTCCGGACTTTCATTATGCCTTGCCTTTATTTCTTTTCCAGATATAACAGATGATAAGCTTCTTACAGCCGTCTTTGGCGGTTTTTTTCTAGGTGCTGGAATTGGATTTTGCATAAGAGGCGGTGCTGTACTGGACGGAACTGAAGTTGCAGCATTGCTTATAACTCAAAATTACAGATTGTTTAAGATAGGGGATATCATCCTGATCTTTAACATTACAATATTTTCATTGGCTGCATTCAAAATGGGTTTAGAACCTGCACTTTATTCGATACTTACATATATTTCCGCATCTAAAACGGTTGATTTTATTATCAATGGGATTGAAGAGTATACAGGGGTCACCATTGTATCTAAAAAAAGTGAAGAAATCCGTCTTTTGATTATTTCAGATTTGAAACAAGGTGTTACCGTTTATCAGGGAAAGGGAGGTTATGGTAAAACAGGGGAGAACACACAAATAGATATTTTATATACTGTCCTGACCAGGTTAGAACTACCGAGGTTACAAAGTAGAATTGATGCTATCGATCCATCAGCTTTCGTTATACAACACAGTATAAACGATACACATGGAGGAATGATTAAAAAAAGGATTTTTCATTAAAGCCAAATCCACAATTAATTAGTATGAAATACTTTAAAGCAGCGTTGTTCACCATAACATTATTGTCAGTTTATAAACCGTCAATTACTTATGCGCAACAAAACCTTTTCAATATCCCTTCTGGTGATATAACAAATAACAAAAAGTTCTTCTACCAACATCAGCTTAACTTTTATACTGACAAAATCGAGTCAAAATCTCATTTGGTATATGGCTTGGGCAAAGGATGGGACGCAGGAATAAATCTGGTAGGGAAAGGGGTTAATTTTAGTCCTTCATGGAAGCTTCTGCATAACGATAATCCTCAAAAAGGACCGTTATACCCGGTTTTAATGGGTTCAATCCAAAAGCAGTTCCGGATCACAGAAAAAATTGAATTTAACCCTGGTTTACAGATTGGTTATAATTTAAGCAACAAGGTAAAAAATAAGGAAATCAACTATTTTGCTTATGGTGTGTTTTCATATCATTTAACAGAGTCATTTAAAATTGTTGCAGGTGGCTACAAGACCAATAATATGTACGTAGGGAAAGGTATCACCTATGGAGGAATGTTTGGTTATGAATTAAAAGTAGCAAAAAGGTGGTATTTGGTAACAGATTGGGTGACAGGAGATAATGACGGATCGGTTCTGGTGATGGGAGGGACAGTAAGTGTTTCTAAAAGAGTCCAATTATGTGCAGGATGGCAAGTGCCTAATATAAATACCCCAAAACCAATGGCATTTGTATTTGAATTGAATTTATTTGGATGGAATATTATGTGAGATGTTAAATCTTGAATAAATCGGGTAGTAATTATTGAATTTAAAAGCAACCA
>JACMRH010000270.1 GCA_014376535.1 Cytophagales bacterium
GTTTTTTTGTTTCGCGAATTCCGAAAACGATTCAATTAAGCTCGCTGCTTCCATTCTGGGTTAATTAAAAGAAACCTGGACTTTAGATTGTTTGATTTGATCGTAACTGATTTGTATTACCTTATCTTCCTTTTTCACTTTACCCGGTTTTCCCTGACCTTCAAGTACTATTTGGGTTTCAGTTACTTCAGTAAGTTTACCTTCCTTTTCAATTCCGGTTAAAAGCGTTACTGTCAGCTTTCTCCCTAGATTTTTTTCGTATTGCCATTTCTCAGTGAGAGGAATATCAATGCCTGGTGAAGACACTTCCAAAATATAAGCATTTGGAATCAGACTTTGGGCTTCAATAAGATCATCTAACTGATGGCTTACTTTGGCACATTCTTCAATGCTTACTCCTGCTTCATTGTCAATAAGAATTACCAACTTTTGTTGTTGCTGATTGCCTTTTAACTGAAATTCAACCAACTGGCATCCATTATCCTGGGCTGCCTGTTTGGCTAGCAGGGTCAATGTTTCTTTCAACTGCATATAAAACAAAAGAGGGGATTTAATTCCCCTCAACTTGGTAATAATTAAAATCGGTTACAATTATAGACAATTATTTCCTTTTTTCAAAAATTTGATTTGGAAAACTTAGGAGAATGCATTGATATAAATGAAGTAGAAAAAAAATAGTCGATTATACTAATTCCAATACTTCTTTAATGGCATCAATTGTTAATGGCTTTGTAAGATAAGGGAGCTCAAGCATTTCAGTTTTACCTTTATCGGGACCATCTGAAGAAGCTGAAACAACAACAATCCTTATTTTATCTCTATTAGAAATTTCGATTTTGTTAAATTCATCCAGGAAGTCAAAACCCTTCATCCCAGGCATATTTACATCCATAAAAATTAGTTCAGGTCCGCAATTGTTATTTTCAGATGAGAACTGCTGAATAAATTTTAAGGCTTCGTCTCCATTGTTGGCTGTAACAATATTGTCGGACAGCTGCAATTTCTTTAGCAGACGCTGATTTATATAGTTTGTGATGTTATCATCATCAACAAGAAGAATACAATTTATTTTATTGGTTTCCATTTAATCACTCTAATAAGACACAACTTTAAAAAACCATGCCGTTTACAGGTCTTAGAAAATTTGAATTCTATAAAGATAAAATATAAATTCGGGTAATATTGATTTTTTACAAAATGGCAGCACTTGACGAAATTTCTGGAACACTTGGCTTATCAAAAGCATCCCATTTATTAAGAAGGCTAACATTTGGTGTAACAAGAATTGAAATAGATACTTTTTCAACAAAAACTATTTCTCAGGCTTTAGATATTTTACTAAGCCCCCAGTCAGCCCCTAATCCTCCTTTGGATCTAAAGACTGGTACTTCGTGGATTGGTACAACCTCTCAAAACAGTTCTGAGTCGGAATTAAGACAGTATTTCAGATGCTGGCTGTATGGTTTAATGTACAAATCAGGAATAAATGCGTCAGAGAAGCTTACTTTTTTCCTTCATACAAATTTTACGGCTATAGGTGCAATAATAGATAAAAGCACTGCTCTTTACTTTCAAAATCAATTACTTAGGAAATATTCGACAGGAAATATCAAAGAACTTGCATTAAAGATTTGCACTGACAACGCCATGTTGGTTTTATTAGATAACCGTTTAAATGAGTTCGTAAAACCAAATGAAAATTATGCCCGGGAGTTTTTAGAATTATTCACCATTGGAAAAGGGCAGGAAATTGGTGCAGGAAATTATACAACCTATACTGAGCAAGATATTCAGTCAGCAGCCAAAATTTTGTCAGGCTGGAATACTGATTTTACTTATTCAACTATTGATTCAGTAACTGGGATTCCCACTGGCAAATTAAAACTGAACAGTTCGAATTTGGCTTTTAAACATGATGCAGGGATAAAAACTTTCAGTGCTGCGTTTGACAGTGTTCAAATAAAACCATCGGAAATTTCCGGCACATTTGCTACATCAGCAGCTGCAAGCAAGGAACTGGCTGAGTTTGTGGATATGGTCTTTTCAAAAAGGGCAACAGCATTAAATATTTGCAGGAAAATATATCGTTTCTTCGTTTACTACAAGATTACAGATCAGGTTGAAGCCAATGTAATTTCGCCCATGGCGGATGTGCTTATTACAAATAATTATGTTTTAAAGCCGGTTTTAGAGCTCCTTTTTAAATCCAAACACTTCTTTGATGAAGATGATGCCTTAACCTCAAACAACGCAAAGGGTGCCATCATAAAATCTCCATTGGAAGTAACAATTGGAATGATGAAGTTTTTTGGGATTTCTTTACCTGATTATTCTGCTGACCTTGCAAAATTTTACACTGAAGTTGGGTCGGTGATTGATGCAATGATTGACCAGGGTTTTGATTTGTACGAACCATTGGATGTGGCTGGTTATGATGCTTATTTCCAGGCACCGTTATATAACCGGAACTGGATTTCCCCGAACTTTTTAGCCAGAAGATATCAGTTTGCACAATATTTATTGGAAGGCAAAACCAACTTGGGAAAAGATTCCAGTTTAAAAATTGATGCTGTCCAATATATTAACCAAGCTGCTAATATTTCTGATCCTTCAGACGGCAATCTGCTTGCTAAAGAATTGATGGATTATTTATTACCTGAAAGTATAACTGACACCCGAGCGACCTATTTTAGAAATCTACTTCTGGACAATCTTTCAGTTATAAATTGGAAAAATGAATGGAATAACTACAAAAGTTCTGGAAATGACATGGCCATAAGGACGCAAATCAATGCCTTTTTGAACGCTGTATTACAATCTGCAGAATATCAATTAAGCTAAGCATATGAAACGCAGAGACTTTTTACAAAAACTTCCAATACTTGCTGCACCAATTTTATTGAGCGGAATTCCTATCAGACTATTGGGAAAAGAAAATGAATTTTTTCAATTGGCAGCCAGCAATCCTGATAGCGACAGAGTTTTGGTATTGATACAATTACATGGCGGAAATGATGGATTGAATACTTTGGTACCTATTAACCAATACAGCCAATATTACACATTACGAAGCAATATTGCGATTCCTCAAACCGGCGCTGGTAAATACTTAAACCTTGATAATACCTTGCCTGACAATGCTAAAATTGGTTTGCATCCATCCATGACGGGTGTAAAAAACCTTTATGACCAGGGTAAAGTTGCCATCGTTCAAGGGGTAGAATATGAAAATCTGAATCAATCTCATTTCAGAAGCAGGGACATCTGGTTTATGGGTGGTGATTACAATGATTACATTGGCTCTGGTTGGGCAGGAAGATATTTGGACAAAGTTTATCCAAGTTATCCTGAACAATACCCAAATCCAGAAATGGAAGATCCTTTGGCGATTGAAGTTGGATCTGGCGTTTCATTAATTTTCCATCGTGATTCTGGTTTACCAATGTCTATTTCCATCAATGATCCAGAAGGATTTTTTGACCTGATTACAACCACTGGCACTGAACCACCTGATAATCTGGCGAATACTTATTACGGTGAAGAGTTGAAGTATATTCTGGATGTTGACAAACAATCAAATAAATATGCTGATAGATTAAAAGCTGTTTACCAAAATGGCGGCAACTCAACTGTGGTATATCCGACCACCTACAATTCCACAGCACCTTCGGCTTATTCCAGAAATGAACTAGCGCCTCAACTAAAGATGATTGCAAGATTGTTAAGTGGAGGATGCAAAACCAGGGTTTTTATGGTTCGGTTAACCAAATTTGACACACATGCCCAGCAAGTTGAATCATACGATCCAAGTGTAGGAAGACACGCCGCACTTTTATATCATATTTCCGGTGCAATGGAAGCCTTCCAAAATGATTTGAAAGCATTGAATCTTGAAGACAGGGTTATGTCAGTTACTTTTTCTGAGTTTGGAAGAAGAGCACAATCTAATGGAAGTTATGGAACAGACCATGGAACATCCGCACCCATGTTTGTTTTCGGAAAATGTGTGAAGCCTGGTGTTGTGGGTGTAAATCCAGACTTAAGTAATCTGGACAATGGGAACCTAAGACAGCAACATGATTACAGACAAGTATTTACAGCCCTTGTTCAGGATTGGATGGGTGCCAGCCCTGAAGCTTTGGTTGCTACAAAATTTGATTCATTCACTTCCAAAAAAGCAGATATAGTTTCGTGTGTTTCTCAAACTGTCGGAATAGATAAGACAGAATTTTTCAATGAAAGATTTAAACTGAATTCTTGCTATCCCAACCCTGCATCAAATTCAGCTACATTTTCTTTTTTCCTGAATGGTGAAAAACAAGCGAGTCTGAAGCTATTTGATACTAATGGAAACCTTGTTAAAACTCTTTTTGAAGACACTTCCGGGATAGGCTTGCATTCAATTGCTGCAAATTTGGAAGACCTGAATCCCGGTTCTTACATCTATACCTTGCAAACAGGAATTGAAAGGATCAGCAAAACCATGCTAATTCAGCGGTAGACTTTCTTACAATGAATAAAGCTTTCTAAGTCTCTCTAAAACAGGAGGATGGGAATAATGGAAAAAGACGTATAGCGGATGCGGTGTCAAGTGACTAAGATTATCGACTGACAATTTTTTCAAGGCAAGTGCCAAAGAATTTGAGGAATAGGTTTTAGCCGCAAACTCGTCTGCTTCAAATTCATTTTTACGGGAGATCAGGCTCATCAGCAATCCACTGATGATCGATACCGGAGAAAATAACAATCCGAATGCAATTAGATTCAAGTGTATTGAAAGTTGTCTACCTTCAAGTGCTTTAGATAAATCTTCATTAAATACAAAGAGAGAGAGGCAAAACAACATAAAGCCAATCTGGAAAATGCTGGCTACAAACCCCTGAATAATATGTTTCTTTTTGTAATGTCCCACTTCATGTGCAAGAATAGCGATCAATTCTTCAATGCTGTGATTATTTATTAAAGTATCATACAAAACCACTTTCTTTTGAGAACCGAAACCAGAAAAGAAGGCATTTGCCTTGCTGCTTCTTTTGGAACCATCAATAACAAAAACCTTAGTTCCAGGGAAGCCTTCTTTTTTACAATAATCTTCAATTGCAGATTTTAAAACTCCATCTTCTAAAGGTGTGAGTTTATTGAAAAGAGGAAGTATTAAACTGGTATAGAACATGTTAAGAAAAAACATGAGGCAAATAGCAATGATCCAAAATACAATCCAGAAGTTTTGACCAAGATTAATAATCAAAGTAAGGAGAAGGGAAATCAATGCTCCACCAACAACAATAGCTAGTAAGTAACCTTTTACCTTATCAAGAATAAAAGTTTTAACAGTGGTTTTATTAAATCCATGCTTTTCTTCAATTACAAAAGTTGAATAAATCTGGAGAGGTAAAGAGATCAGATCTGAAAAAATATAGATAACACCAAAATAGGCTAAAGCAAGCAAAATTGGTTGCTCAGTATATTGTCTAAGAAATTCATCTAAAAACCCAAAACCACCTGCAAACAGCATAATAGCAGAAAGGATAAATCCAAAAATAGCACTTACAAAACCAAAGCTGGCTTTGTCTTTTTGATAAGCAATTGACGCAGTGTATTTTTCTGGAGTATAAATACCCACCGCTTCAGAAGGTATAATATCCTTTATTGTTGTGAAATTCAGGTAATCAAGCGATTGCTCAAAAATGAAATCGAACACAAATATGCTTGCAATGATTAAAAATATGGTTTCAGAAGACATGGACAAATTATTTAAGCAATGTGTTTACGGTGACGGAATAGTTTTACAAGTTTTGGAACAAAGTCTTCATGAGTGAGTATTTGAATATAACTGGCTTTGTTCTTTTTGCAGGTTTCCTGTAGCTTTTTACGGTTTTCTATAAATGTATTATTTATTCTTTTCCTAAAGGAAAAAGATGAAGTGTTCATCCAGACAGTTCTTTTGCTTTCTTTATCAAAAACCGGAATAATTCCCAACATAGGGAACCTCATCTCTCTTAATTCAGCCAATTGAATGGCCACAACATCATGCTTATTGCACATCAGTTTGAAATTATCAAGGTAACCTTCGTCTATAAAATCTGAAATAAGGATTATCACAGCCCGCTTTTTCATCAAACCCAAAGTATATCTTATTGCTTCATTCAAATCAGTTTTGAGTGAAGTTGGCTTGAGTTTGTAAATAGTGGAGATTATTTCGTAGCCATGTTTCTGGCCTTTGTCAGGTTTTATATATTTCTCTTTTGTATCCGAAAAACATAACATCCCAACCTGACTGCTTTCTCGCAATGCGGACAAAGAAAGCACAGAAGCAATTTCTTTGGCAATGTCTATTTTCTTAAGTCCGGTTTTTCCTATTTCCTGAGAAGCACTAACATCTAAAATAAAAAATACAATCTGTTCCTTTTCTTCCTTGAAAGTTTTGACGTACATACCATGGCCTTTGGCACTTACGTTCCAGTCAATGGTGCGGATATCATCGCCATATTGGTAAGTCCGAACATCATCAAATTCAATCCCTGAACCCTTAAATACCGAATGGAAGTCGCCTTG
This sequence comes from Cytophagales bacterium, assembly GCA_014376535.1. Taxonomy (GTDB): domain Bacteria; phylum Bacteroidota; class Bacteroidia; order Cytophagales; family UBA9547; genus UBA9547. Next base: position 6,556 of record JACMRH010000270.1, read on the forward strand.
CATCTGGTTATTAATAGCCTTGCGAATTTGGATCTCGTACTTCCTAAGCTTTTTAAGCAGTTCTTTCATTCAGTGGGTAAAAATAGCAATAGATAGCGAATTATGAATGTTGAATTACGAATTATGAATGCAGGTTGTCAACGGTCGAAGACCTTGACAAACCTTAACTTAATTAGATAATGATGAATTATAAACTATAAATGATGAATTAAAATTAGATCCCAAAATTTTATTGACCTGAATGCAATTTAAAAACAATGAATATTGAGAAAGCGTATTTTTAATTATTTTAAACGGGCGCCCGGGCACGCTATCCATTTCAATCTTTTTGCGTCAAGTGCTAGTTTTAATATGTGAAATTATTGTTGCAAAAAGGATTTACATTACTATCGTTGGCGCAAGGGCAAATAATACATGTTTTTGTATGTTGTAAGTTATCTTTGATAATAATATAAAAAAATGAAGGTATAGGGGCGACTAAGGGCATGATAGATCAATTAAATAAAGATCAAGCCATTAAAAGAATTCAAAGAGACATGTTGAGTGATTTTATTTTTTGCGCCACATTATTCAATTATTTTTCATAAAGCTCAAGACGAATTGTATGAGCAATTAAAAATCAACTTTTAAGTGGCAAATATTGTGCTCGATTACCAATTACCATAAATGTGATTAAAAACATGGAAGTTCAGCGATACATCGTATTTTAAAGCTCCGTTATGGGAATGAGAATTCTGAATATGTAAAATCAGCTATACTTTATGCATCTCAATACTTCCCTCAACAAGATAGAGATACTTGTTACAAGGCATGGGCAGGACACAGTGAAACAAATTCATTAATTGTAATTGCTTTGAAAAACAAAGCTACTGAAACAAAGACCATTTAATACCCTGAATACCTATCCAATTCCATTTCAATAGAACCAATTGCAATTTTAGCCCTCACTTTTAATGGGATTTTATCTTTATCTGCACTTATCCAGCAAACAATATCTTCTTCTTTGCTAAATACGGAGTTTTCAGGCATTAATGGAGAAAGCTTGTAAGCTTCCTTTTTCCCATACACAGTGTTTATCGATTCTTTCCCAAGGAACTTTATCTGGAATGAATAAGTAGAATCTTCCAGAAAGACATCAAATTGTAATGTCTGGTTCAATTTCATAGTATCAAGAGGAGCAGCATTTAGCGCTAAATATGCACTCACCATATCATGGGCTTTGGCAGATATTACATGCGAGGTAACACTATATTCTGCATCGTTGGTTTTGGTAGAAACCAATGCAATATTATTCTGCCTGTCAAATTCGGTTAATTCTTCCTTGACATACTTGTTTTCCTGTAATTCACGAATAAATTTTATTGGCAAGCCAGTTTTGCGGTCAATATAGGTTATCCATTTGTCATGTATTTTAGCAAAAGAAGCTGCTGCGCCACTTGTCTGACCTAGAACTTCCATCTTATAACATTTGTAACCCTCTACAAAATGCATATTTGTGTCAGATCGACATTCAAGAGTACCAGCATTGATAAAGCCATAATGGAGGCTATAAGTAATAGACCTAGAACTTGAAAAGAAAGTTTTAGTAGAATCCTGGGCCTGAGAAATTATTACTGGCAATAAAAAGAATAAAACCAGAGTTTGAAATATATGTTTCATTTGCTCCTAACGCTTGCAAAATAAACATAAGTTCTTTTCTACTGAATTAGTTTCAGGGAATGAAATCAAATCTTCGATAACTCTTTATTTAGAAGGTTAGAAACCTCATCCAATAAATTATTGTGACCGGAATTTAACTGGTGAACTTTACAAAATTTAAGCTTTGATGTAAATGCTAAAACAGTTTCAGGTTTTATAATCCTGTCGTACTTGCCCAGATATAAAACAACCTGGTTTTTATTTCTGTTTAAAAACTCTGTTATTTTTTCGATGTCAGGTGTTAGGCCTTTGTAAACCGTCCAGGAGAAATATACCCTTCTTCGTTTTTCTTTGCTGTTCATTTGAGTCGAAGAGAACCGTAAAGTACTTTTATCAAGTAATTTCAATTTGTTTAAAACTTTAACTGCAGTCTCAAAAATCTGAGGTTTAATAATAGTCAATTTAAAAATGCTTTTTAGCACTTTGGAAGTGGCCAGATCATACCAAATATTGTGTTTCAAACCATCCGGGGCTATTAGAAAAAGTTTTTCGATTCTGTACGGCATTATTTCAGTTATACTCAAAGCAACTTTTCCACCAAGACTAAATCCAAGCAGGGAAAATTTACCAATATTGTTTTCTGTTAAAAATGCATTTAAAATTGAGGACCAATGGTCTTTAGTCAACATACTATCATCATAATTCCATTCGCTAAAACCATGAAAAAAAAGATCGAAACTAAAAATTTTGTATTCTTCACTTAAAGACTCTTCAATGCCTTTCATGTTCTTATGAGTATGTCCATATCCATGGAACACAAGTAATACTTTTTCACCCGTACCAAATACAGAATAGCTCAAAGTACTTGACAGGTGTGAAAATTTAGAATATGAACGATACATTTTTAGAGGAGTTTTTCAAAGTACTGATGAATTGTTTGGTTCACTATGATATCAGAACGGAACAACCAATTGAAGATTTCTTTTGTACAAATAAAAATAAAAATATTCACATCCTGAAGGGAATTAAAAACTGTTTGCCATTCTACGCAGATAGTTTTTCGTTTTCTGCTAAAAAACAATAAACTTGTACCTTTCAATTTCGAAATAAACATTTTAGATAGATTATAATGAAAACCATTTCCTCTTTCAATTTTGCAGGCAAAAAGGCTGTAATCCGCGTAGATTTTAACGTTCCTCTTAATGATAAGTTTGAGATAACCGACGAAACAAGAATAAAGGCAACTATTCCAACCATCACTAAGATTTTAAAAGACGGCGGAAGTGCAGTGTTAATGTCGCATTTAGGAAGACCAAAAGGTGGACCAGAAGATAAATTTTCTCTTAAACACCTGGTTAAAAGATTAAGTGAAGTATTTGGTGTTCAGGTGAAATTTGCTCCGGATTGTATTGGAGACGAAGCCGTTAGTATGGCCGCCGCCCTTAAACCAGGCGAAATTTTATTATTAGAAAACCTTCGTTTCTATAAGGAAGAAGAAAAAGGTGATGTTGATTTTGCAAAAAAACTAGCAAGATATGGTGATGTTTGGGTAAATGATGCTTTTGGAACCGCTCACCGTGCACATGCTTCTACAGCTGTAATGGGACAATTTTTCAAAGACAAAGTTTGCGGAAAAGTGATGCAGGATGAATTGGACAATGCTGAAAAAGTACTTGGAAATCCAGATCGCCCGTTTACCGCTATTATGGGAGGAGCAAAAATTTCTGATAAAATCCAGGTAATGGAAAGATTACTTGATAAGGTTGATAACCTGATTATTGGTGGTGGAATGAGCTATACTTTCGTTAAAGCCAACGGAGGAAATATCGGTAAATCCATTTGTGAGAAAGATAAGCTTGACCTGGCCTTGGATATCATCAAAAAAGCAGAGCAAAAAGGTATTAAATTATATTTTCCTGCAGACAGCATGATTGCAGATGATTTTAAAAACGATGCAAATAAAAAGGTGGTAGCCAAGGGAGAAATACCTGAAGGTTGGGAAGGTTTGGATATTGGCCCAAAGGCAATTGAAGAATTTTCTAAAGTAATAGAAAATTCCAAAACCGTAATGTGGAATGGCCCAATGGGCGTTTTCGAAATGCCAAACTTTGCTGTAGGTACAGAAGCCATTGCCAAAGCCGTTGTAAAAGCTACCGAGAAAGGAGCCTATTCCTTGATTGGAGGAGGAGACTCTGCATCAGCAATTAATAACCTAGGTTTTGGAGAAAAAGTATCCTACGTTTCTACAGGCGGAGGTGCTTTATTGGAATACCTTGAAGGCAAGGAGCTTCCAGGAGTTACAGCTTTGAAGTCATAAATTTTCATAATCACTTCTTTAGAAAGCCTCCACTAGGGGGCTTTTTCTATTTACCATGAAAAAAAATCTACTATTTCTTTTTCTTTCTGGAATTTCATTTTCCAATTCCTATTCTATGAAGTTTACTTATACTATCTCCTTTCCAGAACCACAAACTCACTATATAGAAGTTAGCTTGCATATTTCAGGTCACAAGAAAAACCAGGTAGATTTAAAAATGCCGGTATGGACACCTGGTTCTTATTTAGTAAGAGAATTTTCAAGGCATATTGAAAGGCTAGAAAGTAAAGACGTTTCTGTAAAGAAATTAGCAAAAAACCATTGGAGCTTCAAGGCTGATACTGAAAAGGATATAGAAGTGATTTACAAAATATATGCTTATGAAATGAGTGTTCGTACTTCATTTGTAGACTCCGATATGGCACTTTTAAATGGAGCCTCAGTTTTTTTCAGAAATGCAACGAGTCTGCCCGCAGAATATGAAGTAGTCATAAAAGCACCGAAGGAATGGAAACAGATAAATACATCTTTAAAAGAATCAGGAGATGAGTGGAAAAGGAAAGCTGAAAACTTTGATGAATTAGTTGATTCACCCATTTTATTAGGCAATCAATCAGTTTACAAGTTTGATGTTTCTGGCGTGCCACATACCGTTGCCATGGCTGGCGAGGCTGAATACGATCCTAAAAGACTTGTAGAAGACATGCAAAAGGTATGCACATCTGCTTCTAAAATAATTGGAGAACATCCATGCAAAGATTATACTTTCATCGTTATCAATGCAAGTTCAGGTAGTGGCGGCCTTGAACATGCGAATTCCTGTGTGCTACATACTTCCAGAACAGTATACAACAACGAAGGACAGTACAAAAATTTCCTCGGCCTTGTCGCTCATGAATATTTCCACCTTTGGAACGTGAAACGGATCAGGCCAATAGAACTGGGCCCGTTTGACTATGACAATGAGAACTACACCACTATGCTATGGCTAAGTGAAGGATTTACAAGTTATTATGATGATCTTATATGTTCAAAAGCAGGTGTTATTACTCCCGAAAGGTTCATAGAAATTTCAGGATCAAACATAACCAATATTGAAAACACACCAGGAAGCAAAGTGCAATCTGTTGCAGATGCTAGTTTTGACGCCTGGATAAAATATTACCGTGCAAATGAAAATTCCCAAAATGCCACCAGTAATTATTACACGAAAGGATCTGTGATTGCTTTATTATTGGACTTGCAGATAATAGCCAACAGCAATGGGCAAAAATGTCTAGATGATTTAATGAAATTACTTTATACCAAGTATTATAAGGGCAAAGGACGTGGTTTTACACAACAGGAATTCAAATCGGAAGCAGAAACATTAGCCGGAAATCTTGATTTATTCTTTGCTAATTATATAAACGGCACAGCAACAATAGATTATAAGCCATATTTTGATAAAATTGGAATACAACTCGTTAATTTAAATGAAGGTAAAAAGGAAATAGGATTAGGTGTGGGAATAAACCAATCATCTAACAGGACAATAGTGTCTTCAGTAGTAAGGAATTCACCAGCCTGGAAATACGGTATAAATGTAAATGACGAAATCCTTGCCATAGACAGCTCAAGGCTAAATGGAGATTTACCTCAAATATTGGCTGCAAAAAAACCAGATGATGAAATCCAGTTAATTGTAAACAGGGATGGAGTTATTAAACAACTAAAATTGACCTTAGAACCGTATACTAATTTTAGTTACAGGTTGGAGAGAAAACCTGAAATTGATGAACAAAAAAATGTTTTGTTTAATAAATGGATAATCAACAGATAATAATTCAATTGTTAATCCCCCAATATTTCACAAAACTATAGGGACTTCTCTTTTTTAAGTAAACAAGATCATCATCATTTGAATATGCTTCCTGTTCAAAAGAAATATTCCTGTAAGCTTCAAATTTTGATCTTGTTGAAATAAACCTGATTAAAAATTCAAGAAGATATATGATGTAAAATGGGATAACAAGCAATTCAATCGCCTGTCTTATATGGATAAACTCGTGGTTGAGTATAACTTTATTTTGTTTGTAATCTTTCTTTCCAAGCACGATGAAGGGAAATAACATAATCCCATCACAGCCAATCACTTTTTTTAATGAACCCCAAACAATAATCATTAATCCAATCTAAAATTATAATACCAAGCTTTAAAGGCTCAAAGCTTTCAATTGCATGTATACGTAAAAAATAAAAAAGCAGTCATTTCTGACTGCTTTTTCGAAAACAAAATTAGCTTTTTAGATTAAACCGTTTCACCATGCTGGCTTAAATCCAGACCTTCCATTTCTTCTTCAGGAGTTACACGAAGTGGTGATATCAAGTCTGTTAATTTCAAAAGGACAAAAGATCCTCCAAAAGCAAATACTGAAACTATAACCAGAGCTTTCATGTGAGTGAAGAATAACGTGGTTTCGCCGAAAGCCAATCCATTACCGGTAGTATTTGCTGCGTTTACAGCTACACAAGCAAAAACACCTGTCATAATCATACCAACCATTCCGCCCACTCCATGGCAAGGAAACACATCTAAAGTATCGTCTAAAGAAGTTTTTGCTCTCCAATCAACTACTATGTTACTTACTAAGCTGGCAACAAAACCAATCATGATAGAATGAGGAATGGTAACAAAACCTGCTGCGGGGGTTATAGCAACCAAACCAACAACTGCACCAATACATGCACCAAGTGCAGATGGTTTTTTACCTTTGATACTGTCAAAGAAAATCCAGGCCAAAGCAGCAGCTGCAGAGGCAGTGTTTGTGGTACCAAATGCTGTTGCTGCAAGATTTCCAGCTCCTAAAGCAGATCCTGCGTTAAAACCAAACCATCCGAACCAAAGTAAACCTGTTCCTAATAATACAAATGGAACATTGGCAGGTTTATGTTCAGCGCTCTTACGGCCTTTCATATAAATTGCTGCAGCCAATGCAGCCCAACCTGCTGACATATGTACAACAGTACCACCGGCAAAGTCAAGAACACCCATTTTGAAAAGGAAACCTTCAGGATGCCATGTCCAATGCGCCAATGGTGCATAAATTAAGATACTAAATAATACGATGAATAATATATAAGATGTAAACCTGATTCTTTCAGCAAATGCACCAGTGATAAGTGCTGGAGTGATAATAGCAAATTTTAACTGGAACAATGCGAAAACTGCTAAAGGGATAGTTGGTGCCAAAGACCATGGTGCTCCATCCAATACACCTTTAAACATCATAAATGTTGTAGGATCTCCAATAAATCCGCCAATAGATGTTCCAAAAGCTAAACTAAATCCTACAACTACCCAAAGAATACTGATTACAGCCATCGCTATAAAACTTTGAAGCATGGTGCTGATCACGTTTTTAGACCCTACCATACCTCCATAGAAATATGCGAGACCGGGTGTCATTAAAAGTACCATGGCTGAACCCATTAACAACCAGGCTGTATCACCTGAATTGATATTTTTCATCGCCTCCAATGCTTCCGGAGTTGGATTTGGTACTGAAGGCATTATTACTCCAAGCACGGCTATGCCTGCCAGGACAATAAACGGAACGATAGATAGTTTTCTTTGCATTTTAATTAAGGTTTAGGTTAATTTTTAATGTTAACTATTGCAAAAGTATATAAATTTTGAAAATACACCTTAAAAAATCAATGTTTTTTTAAAAAAAGTTAAGATTTAAGACAATATTGCTTATAAAACCAGCATAAAACTTTAATAAAGTACTTTTTATCTACAAAACCCTTATAAAAAAAAGACCTAATCTTTCGAAAAGGTCTTTTAATGATTGCAAAATATTTTATCAAACTTATTTTTTGTTCCTTCGCTTTAAATAGAGGAATAGGCCTAATGTTCCAACGGCAGCAATTGTGGCCGTCACCCATAAAGCATAATTTGTGGGGCGGGGTGGCACATAAGTAACTCCTTCTTCATCAAATAATGCAGGATCATCTACATAACGTCCGGATTTAGGTATCCCTAATTTGTAAAAGAACACTGATAATTTATGTAATCCCTTTTTTGCGTCTTTACCATACATGGCAGCACCATGCCCTGCAACTAAAACTTCAGGTTCTAAAGCAGCCAATTGCCTTACAGAATGTGCTGCAGCTCTCCAATCGGGTGTAAAATATTTTGGTGGACTGCTTACTACTTTCTTCTGTGTCATTACAAAATAAATGGACTCTTGTTTGGTTGTTACGCAGGCATCGCCGGCAATCAGCACTTTATCTTTTTTTCTGAATAAAGAAATATGGCCTGGAGTGTGCCCAGGTGTATGGATCCAATTCCAACCTTTCAATTCAGGGATTGTTCCATCTTCTGGTAGCTCTTTTAAATGCTTTTCAATATTGATTGGTTTGTTAGGGTAGGTAAATGACAATGAAGCCATTGCGCCTCCTCCAACTGTTGGATCAGCAGGTGGATAGGCGGATTTTCCATTTAAGTAAGGCAATTCCATATGATGAGCATAAACTGGTATTTGCCATTCTTCTGCTAATTCTTCAAGTGAGCCTCTGTGGTCAAAATGGCCATGCGTTAAAACAATGGCTGAAGGTATCGCTCCCGGAGAAATAATCTCAGCTATCATTTGTTTAATTTTTTGAGCAGAGCCAGGAAGGCCAGCATCAACTAAAACCCAATCTGAATTTTTGTTGTTTTGGATAACGAATACATTTACAAATTTGTCTTTCATTCGCCACACTCCTGGTGCAACGTGATAAACATTATTTGCAATTGCCAATTCTTCGATTGCAAAATTTTCGATTTTTTCCAACACCTGGTTGCTCATATCATTATCGTTATTTTTAAACTGAAACTATAAATAGTATGCCAAGGGATTTATTTACGATTTTTGATTTACGAGGTACTGTTTTCAGACCTAACTATTTCGAATAGATAAAAATGTTACTTTCTACTTCTCAAATAAAGTAGCTTCCCAAATTTTCAATTATAAATCGTAAATCGTACATCTTAAATCGCACATCACAAATGGCTTTAAAATGGTCTATAGAATTAAAAAGGCTTGAGTTGAAATATACCTGGGCTATTTCCAGAAACGCGTCAGATTTTAAAATCAATGCATTTATTAAAGTTACCGATGGAATAAATACTGGGATTGGGGAAGCTGCACCAAATGTACGTTACAACGAAACACCAGATTTACTAGCTCTACGATTTAGCGAGTTAACTTTTTTAGAATTTAAAGAGTTAAAAGAGTTTATTATTTGGTTAAATAATCAGGAGTTACCAAATGCTTTAAGGTTTGGAATTGAATCTGCTTATATAAGTTATTTAGCAAATTGTAAAGGTGAATCAGTATGTTCAATACTCGGTTTGAAAGAACCAGTAGGACGCAATACAGCATATACTATTCCAATTATGCCAGTTGAAAAACTGGAGAATTATTTAAAGGATTACAATCTTAAACGATTCAGGTTTATAAAGATTAAAGTTAACAGTGAAAACCTTGTTCCCTTTGTTGCTGAAACCAGGCGTCACCTGGATAATTCTTTGATAATAGATGCGAATGAGGCTTATACTGATCCAGATAGTTTTTTGAGGGACATAGAATTACTTGATGATCCCAACCTGGAATTTATAGAACAGCCATTTCCCGCAACTTCGAAAGAAGAGTATCTATATTTAAAGAAGGTAACCAGGCATTTAATCTTTGCAGATGAGTCCATTACCAACCAGGCAGATTTTGAGTTGATAAAGGAATGCTTTCATGGTGTTAATATCAAATTAATGAAAGCAGGTGGATTTTTGAACGGAATTCAACTTTTAAGAGATGCCAAATCACATGGCTTAAAAACGATGGTAGGTTGTATGGTAGAAACTGGTTTAGGAATTTCCGGTGGATATTGTCTTTCTTCTTTAGCTGATTATTTAGATCTCGACAGCTTTTTATTACTTAAAAATGATCCATATCCATATATAAATGAAAAAGATGGGATTTTATCCCTATCAGGCAAGGCTAATGAGCATGAATTTTTATAATTTCGCTTCTTGTCTGTTATTTTTAAAAATTATCATTCTGTTAAAAATTTATTGTTTTGGCCAATAATTATAAATACTTACTGCTTCATATAGTAATAATCCTGCTTTTAAGCATTGGGATAGTCATTACCTTTTTCTATGTCTATCTTCCAAACACTACCAATCATGGGGAAACTGTAGAGGTACCAGGTTTAGATGGTATGAACCTAAAAGATTTAGAAACTTTTCTTGACCAAAAATCATTAAGGTATCAGGTGAATGATTGCACCTATGTAAAAGGCAAAAAACCGCTTACCATTCTTTCTCAATATCCAAAAGCAGGAACCAAAGTAAAAGAAAATAGAAGGATTTACGTGAGTGTCACCGCAGTTAGTCCTCCAAAGGTAAAAATGCCTAACTTAATTGATGCTTCTCTTAAAAATGCTCAATTAGTTCTTCAAAGTTATGACCTTATACTAGACAAAATAAAGTTTGTTCCTCACTTTGCTAAAAACGCAGTATTGAAGCAATATTTGGGAACAAAGGAAATAAAGCCTGGAGAATACTTACCTAAAGGCTCTTTGATTAATATAGTAGTAGGTGATGGTCTTGGAACAGCGAAAGTGTTGATACCAAACTTAGTTGGATCAAATATTTCTGAAGCAGGTGGGATTCTTGAATCTTTACAATTAGAAATCGGATCTGTAAGTTGGGAGGAAACCTCTAGTGAAGAATCCGGAACAATAATTAAACAAAAACCATCGTTTGCAATGGGTGACAGTATTCAAAAAGGACATATTATAGATGTTTGGGTTGCGGGCAGCGATCCTAAGAGAAAATCTACATCAAACGACTCCATAGAATAATGAAAAAATATAGTATTTTTTTCTTTTTAGTATTATTAGGGGAAATAGCCTTCTCGCAACCGGTTCATGTGGTTCCACGGGAAATAGCAGATAGAGAATTTAATAATCCTTTATATGAAGTTGCTTCTCCAAAAAACTACCGTTTAGAGTCCTCAAATCTTCAAGTTCCTTTCTTTGACAATTTTAATTATGGCTCTCCCTCAACTTTTAATAACAATTGGGACTCATCAGGTGTAGAGCTTGTAAACTTGGTTGATGGTCCGGCAGCTCATGCGGTAAGGTTTAA
>JACMRH010000271.1 GCA_014376535.1 Cytophagales bacterium
CAAACCAGGAAATCAAAAAACAAAAACTAAACTATCTTCATGATAATCCTGTCCGAGCTGGTATTGTAAGAAATGCAGAACATTACTTTTACTCCAGCGCTTACGATTTTTACACTGGGAAAGAAGGTTTAATAAAATTAGAGATATTATGAATTTGACCGTGTCACAGACACTACAGTTCATAATAAATCCGTAGTTACGCTAGCTAAACTACGGATAGAGGGGTTGCAAATCCTCTTTATCTGTAGTTCGACATTACAAATGTCGAACAGCGGGAGATAGAATACCCCAAGGTAGGCTATCTCTAAACTTGAACCAGTCAAGAGTTTTGAAAACTTGGAAAAGTGACGTAAGAGTAAACAGGCTTGGAAAAGTTGGTCGTCCTAATCTTTTATAAACTTAATTGTTAATAAATTTTGACTTTCTGAAGTCAGAGAAAGCAAATAAGTTCCCTTGCTAAGTTTTGAGCAATCGTAAACTGTTTTAAAATCGTCAGATTTTGCTACTACGTTTCCCATTAAGGAATAAATAACAAATTGTGAGGCTTCTTCAAATACAATTAAATCTTTTACCGGATTTGGAAATACTTTATGAAACTTTGATTTAAAATTTTCTTCTAGACCTGCCACTATCTCACAATGATTTAAATTGTTTGATGATGAACACAATGGAATTTTGGTTGTCAGGGATACAGGAATGTTTGGTAAACAAGCAATTGCAGTATAAGAAATATCTAAAGTTTTAAGGGTGGAGGGAAGTTTAGGCAGGCATTTTATTGACATGCTAACTGCTAAATCTAGGCTGATTAATGAATCAGGCAGTTGAGGAAGGTCAACAACATCACTTACTCTTAATTTGAAATTTTTTAGTGCTTTAGGCAAGTTTGGGAGTACAGTAAATACGTTTTGTGATAGGTTCAGGTTTACTATACCGTCAGGTAGGGAAGGAACAACACTTAAATTGCAATTCACCATGCTTAAAGTTTTTAAAGTTGAAGGAAATTCAGGCAACTTTATATTTTCGCTAAAATCCAATATTAATGTTTCTAATTGAGTGGGTAGATTTTTAATTTCTATAATATCGTTGTATCCCAGATCTATTATTTTAAGTTTTTCTGGAAGAGCAGGAATAGTTGTTATTTGATTCACAGCTATAGATAATTTAACTAAGTTCTTACAATATTGAATTCCTTCAAGATTTTTGATTCCCTGGTAACTGGTTTGTAAAATTGTATTCCCTGAGCTCTTTAGACAATTAGTATCTACATTATTAGAAAAGTTATCTTTAAAACAATTGCTATAGGCTTCCCTCAATATATAAGAAAAGGTATTATCAGGGATTAGATAATATTGAGCATTTAAACTTGTAAAACAACAAACAAAAAGAGTGGCAAAAAGTAGTCTAGCTTTCATTGATTTGTATTAATAAATAAATATAAAATTAATTTTATGTTAAATCAAACACTAACCTCCCTTTTTATACAAACACGGTCTATTAAGGTTAAAATATCAAAAATATTTTAGTCTCCCTTGTCTTGTCCTGAAATAGGTTTACACAAACCTAAGACAAATGGAGAGATATGTAAAGACGTACAAAAGCAAATGGCAGAATCAATACACGGAAGAATTTAAGAGAAGTATCTGTGAAGAATTTCTGAAAGGAACAGCTACACTCAGATCAGTAGAACGCAAATATTAAATTGGTAATTCCAGGTTAAATCACTGGTTAATCGAATTTGGATACAAGGTTAAGAAGCCCTATATTTTGGAAACAACTGTTATGGCTCCTAAACCATCCATCAAACCAGGAGTCCTGAAAGCACCCAGATCCATGAGTTGGAAAAACAGCTTGAAATGGCCCGTTTAGAAGCTGCTGCATACAGAATGATGATTGATATAGCTGAGAAAGAGCTTAAAATTGAGATCAAAAAAAAGTCAGACACCAAACAATAAGTGCTATAAAGGCCTGCTATCCAGGGATTGGGCTATCAAGGATATGAAGATTGTTTGGAGTTACCCGTCAAGCTCATTACCAGCATAACTGGTATCAGGAATGTTTAAGTACTGAACATCATCTTATCATAAAAGAAGTAAAGCAGATACGCCAATTTCATCGCTGCATGGGTACACGGAAACTTTATGAGAAGATTCAGGACTTTCTTCTTGAGCATAATATTAAAATGGGTAGAGGTGCTTTGTTTGATCTTTTGGCATCTAATGGTCTGCTGGTAAGAAAACGAAGGAGAACAATCTCCACTACCATGAGCTATCACAGGTATCATAAATGGCCGAACCTTATAAATGGGTTTGTTCCTTCAGGAATTAATCAGTTGTATGTGAGCGATATAACTTATTGGAAGATAAAGACTGGATACATTTATATAAGTTTAATTACAGATGCATATTCACATAAAATAGTAGGCTATAATGTCGCAGACAATCTTGAAACAATGGAAAGTAGGAAGGCGCTGGAGCTGGCTTTGCACGGCTTTGGGGGCCGTGCCAGCCAGCTCATCCATCATTCTGACAGAGGCCTTCAGTACTGTTCTTCAGAGTATGTTAAGCTGTTACAGCAACATGGAATCAGGATTAGTATGACAGAAACAAGTGAACCTACCGATAATGCTATTGCAGAAAGAGTAAATGGAATCTTAAAAAATGAGTATTTATTAAACTATGAAGTTGACAGTTTAGATGAGGCAAAAAAGTTATTGGACCAGACAATACGATTGTATAATAAGGAAAGACCACATATGAGCGTTGGAATGTTAACACCAGAAATAGTACACGAACATAACCTTAAAACTGAAAAAGTCTGGAAGACATACCCATGGAAAAAACGTAACATTGTAAACCCATTACAGGACGAATTAAAAACTGTAAACCTATAACAGGATTAGTAATTAACCTGTAAACTTTTTTCAGGACGAGACAAGATAGTGGGAGAAATAGTTGGTATAGTTTAATTCAAAACAAAATTATGATAGATGCTTTAAAAATTAATAATATTAACAACGCAATTGAAGCGTTTTTCAATAAAGACAGTACAATTAAAATAGTTCCTGCCAAAGAACTGATGCAGGAATTTATTAAAGCTGGCATTTTTACAAAAGACAATAAAAATGGAAAACCTATTCGTGATATTTTAAGAGAATTAGACCGAACAGCTCAATTAGAACTGATTCCTTATCTGCACGCAGAACGAAAAGATGATAATACGTTTTGGTATTTTAAACCCAAGAATGAGCCTGCACCAAGCACACCATACAAACAAGAACAAGCTTCCATTAAGAAGGAAACAGCAAGTCAGGCTCGTTTGCTAAGCGATGAAACTTATATCATCGATTTGTGTGATACAGTTTTAGAGCAAAAGGCAGAGCGACAAAAAAGATTTGATTTTTTATTAGGTGATTTTCATAAGGACGGGGTATCCAAAACTAAATTACCTGTTGACGCATTTTATCAGAAATATAATTTGGTTATTGAGTTTAAAGAGGCTCAACACACAGCTTCTAAAGAGATTTTCGACAAACCGGACGTAAAAACAGTAAGCGGAGTAAACCGAGGGGAACAGCGACTAATTTATGACCAGCGAAGAGCTTCTTTGCTTCCAGAGAATGGGATAAAGCTTATTGAAATATCATTTGATATGTTCAAATATGACAGTCAGAATAATATAATCCGGAATACGCAATTAGATTTATTGAAAGTGAGAGAAATTTTAAAAGAAATTAGTCTTGACTAAAAAGGACTCAGTAGTTCGACATTTGTAAGGTTGAACTACTGACAAGCTGATTTGAGCCTTCTCAGTTGGTTAATGCGTCTCGCTCGTGCCAATAACAACCAAGCATCCGCTTGTTTAGGTTGCCTCAATGACATTTGATTTAATAGATGACTCTCTTACTCCTTGGGGAAATCGGCACCAACCGTAGTTTCTTCCCATGTATCATAATCTTTTCTTAGCTGGTCTAGCTTTAAACGGGCATTTTTGATAGCTGCGGCTCCAAGCAATAATCTTAAAGGAGGATTTTCTGATTCTACTGCTTTTACAATTGCTACAGCTGCTCTTTTCGGATCTCCTGGCTGGTTGCCACTATAGCCCCGAATAGAAGATTTGTTAGCCCCAGCTGTTTGTGCATAATCTTCAATTTCTGTTTGGCTTTGTTCGGCAGATCTACCCGCCCAATCTGTGCGAAAACCACTGGGAGCAACAATTATTACTTTGATTCCCAAAGGACCAACTTCTTTTTGCAAAGATTCTGATAGTCCGTCTACAGCAAATTTTGTTGCGTGATAATAACTCAATGCGGGAAAGCCAACCAGCCCTCCAATGGAACTAATATTAATAATATGTCCACTTTTTTGAACTCTCATTACCGGAAGAGTTTCTTTTATCATATTTGTCAAACCCCAAAAGTTTATTTCAAACATTTGTCTTACAGCTGATTCCTCACTTTCCTCTAAAGCTCCAAAGTATCCTATTCCAGCATTGTTGACCAGAACGTCAATTCTTCCAAACCTTTCCAATACTTGTTGTACCGCTTCTTTTATATCTTCTTTTTTGGTGACATCTAACCTAAGAGCCAGAGAAGTTTGAGGATACTCTTTTACTATATCCTGTATATCTTCAGTTTTCCGGGCAGTTACTGCCACCCTGTATCCTTTTGATAATGTATATATTGCCAGTTCTCTTCCAAAACCTGTAGAGGTACCAGTAATGAGCCATACTTTTTCCATGTAGAAATAATGTTTTTTGCTGATTTGTTTTTTTTAACCTTTTTCAAAAATCAATCCTAAAATACAGGAATGGTAACTCTTAACGGCAGAAAGTGTTTAAATGTTTAAGGTCGAAGCAATAGTCTTGAATGTGCTAACTTTTTGCATCTCAACATGAACCATGCATAGAAATAATGTACTACTTTTTTCATTTTATACAGAGATAGAATTATTAAAGCAAATTCAATGTTTCAAAAATGTAAGGCAATTTGTCAAATTAAAGTATGTGTTACAAAGTCTCAACACCAAAAAAATACTTAGCTGAGCAGACATACGATTACGCACAACCGTATCAGGAATGGAACTCTACTTATCATGTGGCGAATGGTTTTGATTATCCATTTTTACCTGCTATCATCAATTACAAAGATGCTTACCGGTTTATCGACTTGGAGTTAGGCTTTGTCAAGAAAGATTTCAAGCATATAGATTTTTTGTCCAAGTATCTGTTTGGCACTTTGAACGCAAGATGAGAGAAGATATTTGAAACAGATTCTTTTAAAGAAGCAATACTATCCAAACGTTGTCTGATAATTATAGATGGCTTCTTTGAAAGTCATAAACTGCGCTTGAAAAAGGAAATCAGCATTCCATGTTTCATAACTTTAAAAGACAGGGAAATTTTTGCTTTAGCAGGCATTTGGGATACCTGGAAGAATCCGGTATCAGGTGCGGTTATAAGATCATGTTCAATTATTACTACAACCCCCAATA
>JACMRH010000272.1 GCA_014376535.1 Cytophagales bacterium
CAAAGAGTGCCTTAATTTTTGTAACAGCAACAGCGTTGTTGTTTAATTGTACAAAGAAAAAAGAAGATGAACCAACACCTGCACCAGTTGTTTTGCCTCCTGCTGAAGTTAAATCAACATCCTATCAGCTAAATCCTGACATTGGATTTACAGGAACAGTAACTTTTACTGAAGTTGGTTCAACTCAAACAAGAGTTGATATTTCAATGAATGGAGATAACGTTGCTGGACATCCTGCTCATATCCATCAATCTAGTGCAGCTGATACTGGAGCTGTCGTTTATCCATTACCAGATGTAGATTCTAAAGGAAAGAGTTCTAAAATCCTTGATGTTCCTTACTCAACATTAATTAACTATGATGGATACGTTAATGTACATCTATCAGCTGCTGCTATTGGTACCGTTATTGCGCAAACTGATATTGGGGGAAATGTTTTAACAGGTGCAATGAAAACTTATCCAATACTTGCAGAAACTGGAAAATCTGTAAGTGGAAGTGTTGTATTTAAAGAAAGAAAAAATGGAAACACTCTTGCAATTACCACACTTACAGGTGTATCATCCGGACAAGTATTTGAAGCAGTTCTAATAACCGGAAATGCAACTACTGTAAGCAATGCTCTGCCAGATGTTATTCTTAAGAAAATCAGTGGTGAGAAAAAGGTTCAACAAACCAACATCAGATATTTGCAAGGTACAACCACTCCATTGCAGTATAAAAGTATTGTTGAGGATGGTCGTTATATAAAAATTACTCTAGTAGGTGACGTAACTGCCAGTGCAAAAGGAAATATTGGAAGCAGCTTCAAATAGTAATCAAACTTATCTTTTCAAAAACCATCGGCTAATTATTAGTCGATGGTTTTTTGTTTATTACCTTATAACCAGAAAACCCATAATAAAGTAAAAACAAATAGAACGGCAACATTATAAAATAGCTTGCCCTTAAGTCATTATCTAACATATCTGCCACTTTCCCATACAAAGGTGGAATTAATGCTCCTCCAACTATGGCCATTATCAGAAAAGAAGAACCTCTTTTAGTGTACAATCCCAAATCTGCAATTGCTAAAGGAAATATGGACGACCACATAATAGAATGGCATAATCCCAGCAAAACTATACAACCGATAGAAATATCACCTTTTGTGAATAGGGCTGTCAGAACTAAGAGTATTGCAACTAGTGAATTGAAAGCCAAAGCATTTTGAGAACTGATTTTTTTACCCATTAAAAAGATGCCCAGGAAGCGGCCAATAAACATTGCTCCAACACAATAGGATGGAAAGTTTTTAGCATTTTCAAGAGAATAGCCCTGATATGCAGCATAGCTAACCAAAGAATCAATAGATAGAACTTCCACACCTACGTAAGCGAAAATTGCGATGACACCTAAAACCAAATGCTTGTGTTTCCACAGATTATCTGATGGATCAACTTTAGTCTCAGTCTCTTTTTCAATTTCTGGTAATTTTGAAAACCAGATCATCATAGCCAGTAAAACCAGAATAAGTGAAAGTATAGCATAAGGGGCAATTACCCTTTCTGACAAACTATTTAATAGTGCATCTTTCAGTGGCCCAGAGAGTTCCGAAGCTTGTTTTTGCAAATTATCAGCATTTTTCAACGCTATACTACCAAAAATCAGTGGTGCAGCCATACCTGCTATAGAACTGCATGTTCCCATTATATTTATCCTGGACGATGCTCCTTCTGGTGGGCCCAATAAAGTTATATAGGGATTTGCTGCAGTTTGTAAAATAGCCAAACCTGTTCCCAAAATATACAAAGCTGAAAGAAACATGATATAAAATCTGTTCATCGCTGCTGGTATAAAAAGGAGAGTGCCTATTGCACATACTAGAAGTCCTAATACTATTCCATTTTTATAACCAGTAGCTTTTAAGATGATTGAGGAAGGAATTGCCATTACAAAATAGGCAACATAGAAAGCAAATGTTACAAGGTAAGATTGAAAATTTGAAAGCTCACAGGCAATCTTCAGATAGGGAACAAGAATACTATTGTTCCATGTTACAAAACCAAAGAAAAAGAATAATGCGCCTATGGTGGCGATTTGAAAAGTATATTGTTTGTTCATAAGAGAATTTTATACAAAGAAACAAATACTGTGATAACATCAAACACATGGACGGTTTTCGATTTACTAATTACAATTCTTTAGATTATAGAGTCAATATCCAAATTCCCGTATTTCATTGTTGTTTGGTTTGATCTGTTTAGGTTTGTATGGAAATATCAACTTATGGCTCTCAATTTTTCAATCAAAATCTCAAAAGAATTAAACATCACTTCAAAGCAAGTTCAAAGTGTAATAAACTTGTTAGATGAGGGTAGTACAATTCCTTTTATTTCCAGATATAGGAAGGAGATGACTGGCGGACTGGATGAAGTCATAATTGAAAATATTAAGAACCGAAATGAACAGCTAATAGAACTCGAAAAGAGAAGAGAATTTATTCTAAAAACTATCAGTGAACAAGGGAAGTTGAGCCCTGAACTTCAAAATGAAATTGAAAGTGCAGAAACCATAAGTCGTCTTGAAGATATTTATCTTCCTTATAAGCCCAAAAGAAAAACAAAAGCTTCAATTGCTAAAGAGAAAGGATTGGAGCCATTAGCACACTTACTAATAGAACAAGGAAATTCCGATCCTTTTAAAGAAGCAAATAGATATATAAACATTGATCTTGGAGTTCTAACGGAAGAGGATGCTTTGGCCGGAGCAAGGGATATTGTAGCAGAAATAATCAGTGAAGATGCAAGTTTAAGAGGTGAATTGAGAGATTTTTATATTAAAACATCAATAATTACCAGCAAACTCATTAAAGGAAAAGAAAAAGAGGCGGAGAAGTACAAAGATTATTTTGATTGGACAGAACCTTTAAAATCAGTTCCAAGCCATCGTTTACTAGCTATAAGAAGAGGAGAGAAGGAGTTATTTTTAAATTTGGATATTTCTCCTGATGAAGAAGAAGCTGAACGGATTATTTCTAAATATTACTTAAAAGGAAATTCGAAATCCTCCGATCAAATCAAGAAATGTATTTTTGATTCTTACAAGAGATTGTTAAAACCTTCACTGGAAACAGATTGCCGAATTGCCAGTAAATTATCTGCCGATGAGGAGGCAATACGCGTTTTTAGAGAAAATTTAAGAGAATTATTGTTGGCAGCCCCTTTGGGCCAAAAAAACATTATGGCCATTGACCCTGGTTTTAGAACGGGCTGTAAGGTTGTGTGTTTAAATAAACAAGGAGCATTTTTAGAGTATGAAAATATATTTCCAACTCAAAATGAAACCAAAGCAAGGGTTACCCTAGAGATGTTGGCGAAAAAGTTTGATATAGAAGCTATTGCAATCGGAAACGGGACCGCCAGCAGGGAAACCGAAGAATTTGTAAAAAAATCTAATTTTGGCGAATTGAAGCCTCTAATTGTGATGGTCAATGAAAGCGGAGCATCAATTTATTCTGCTTCTGAAGTTGCCAGAGATGAATTTCCTGATAAAGATGTTACTGTCAGAGGTGCCATTTCTATTGGCAGAAGATTGTTAGACCCTTTAGCAGAGCTTGTAAAAATTGATCCGAAATCAATTGGTGTTGGGCAATATCAGCATGATGTAGATCAGGTTAAGCTCAAATTATCATTGGATAATGAAGTAATATCTTGTGTTAATTCTGTCGGAGTTGAAATAAATACTGCAAGCAAACAATTACTAACTTACGTTTCAGGGTTAGGACCGGTTTTAGCTCAGAATATTGTTGAATACCGGAATGAAAATGGCCCATTTAAAAGTAGGAGTGAATTGAAAAAGGTTCCTAGATTGGGCGATAAGGCATTTGAACAATCAGCAGGATTTCTTAGAATCCAAAATGCAAAAAATCCATTAGATTCATCAGCGGTACATCCTGAATCTTATTATGTGATTGAAAAAATGTCTAAGGATTTGAATTGTAATGTTACAGACCTTATTTCAAAATCCGAATTAAGAAAACTGATTCAGCCTAAAAATTATGTTTCTGAAACTATTGGTTTGCCAACAATACAAGATATTATACAGGAATTAGCTAAACCCGGTCGCGATCCCAGAGAACAGTTTGAAGCATTCTCTTTCACATCTGGAGTTGAGAAAATTGATGATTTAAAAGTTGGTATGGAATTGCCTGGAATCGTAACCAATGTGGCTAATTTCGGAGCATTTGTAGATATTGGTGTTCATCAGGATGGTTTGGTACATATTAGTCAGCTCTCTGATACGTTTATTAGTGATCCAAGAAATGTTGTTAAAGTAGGTCAGAAAGTAAAAGTAAGGGTGACAGAAATTGATATTCAACGTAAAAGAATAGCTTTAACTATGAAAAGCCAAACGTCAGTAAGCCCAAAAGCAAAAATTGTCAAAGAAACTGATTCTGGTGACATGAGTGATAAATTAAAACAATTAAAATCCCTTTTTAAGTAAATTTCCTATATTTTTATAAAATATTGATGCACTTTTCGCTTTTAGCTATGAATATTTCGTTTATGGAATAGTTATGGTTAATAAATGTGTGCACTATTTAACAACTCAATTTTGAAAAATTATATTTCATTTCTGTTAATGTTGCTAAGTGTGCTTTCCTTTGGGCAACACATTAGATCGTCTAAAAAATGTTGTGAGGAAGTATTCGATAAGCCAGGCTTGAATAACCTGGCTTCTCTGGTGTTATTTGAAAATGGCAAGAACATCAGGAAATCATTTCTATCTGAGTATTATGGAATTAACCCTCTTGATAGTACGGCTGTTATTGAGGGCGTATTAAAAACATATGCTATAGAATTGTCAGATTCATGTTTGAAATTATTAGTCAATTCATCTAAAGTGACTGATAATATTTTTACTTTTTCTGTCTATTTGAAAAACCTTCAAAAACTCTCACAGCTTTCAGAGGTGCAATATCTTTCCCTTTCCCGAAAGGCCGAATCCCAACTTGGAAACAGTGCAAGAAAAGATGCAGAAATTGACAAGGTTCATGCTGGTTTGAATTTACCTATGCCATATACAGGTAAAGGAATTTTATGTGGAATAGTGGATGTATCTATTGAATATAATAATCCTGCTTTTAAAAATGAAACAGGTGATAGTTTAAGGATTATAAGAGCCTGGGCACAAAACTTTAATAAAGGAATTCCTCCGGCAGGTTATAAATACGGAGTGGAATTTATTGGCGAACCTGAAATATCAAATATCAAATTTGATTCTATTATTGGGCTACATGGGACAATAACTACTGCTGCAATGTCTGCTAGTGGATATGGTTCAAATGGTTTATACAAAGGCGTTGCACCTAATTCTAAAATTATAGCAGTCACTTCTAATAACTCTGAAAATAGTTTGCTTGATGCCATGTCATATTTCTTTACTCAATCTAAAAAGCTTAATAAAAAAGGGGTTTTTAATTTAAGTTGGGGTAGCCATCTCGGCCCACATGATGGAACATCATTATTTGATCAATCTATTGATAGTTTGGTAAAAGCTGGAGGATTTGTTGTTGGAGCAGCGGGAAATTGGGGAGCTGATACTATGCATTTAAAACATAGCTCTGGAACTACTGCCTCTACAACCTCTTCTATAATTTTGGAATGGGATACAGTAAGATATACCTTAATTGATATTTGGGCAAAACCCAATACAAGCTTTCAGGTTCAAATTAAAGCTGTAGATAAACTAACTGGTAAAGTTGGAATTTCAACAGCAAATGTTTCAACCTTAAAACAAGGGCAATCTGTTTATAAATTGCCTTTTGGTAAAGACACCACAACTGTTTATATAATTATGACAGCCAGGGATGTGTTTAACAAAAGGCCAAATTGTCTTGTGGCTTTCTTACATAATCATATAAAAACGAATACAAATTTATCTATTCATATTACCAGTACAAATAATACGGTACATGGTTGGGGTGCCAGTAGTGCTTTGTTTTCAAAAAAGACAGAAAAAAATGTTTTGGTTCCAAATTTTGTAAGTGGTGATAACCAATATACAGTTGGTGAATTGGGTGGAACATCTAAAAGTATAATTACAGTTGGAACTCATGTATCACAACAAAAATTTAAAAATATTTTTGGAAACGATATGGTTTTTAGTGCGGATTCTGGAAAAACTGGCCTTTACAGCAGCTACGGACCTACTTTAGATGGAAGAATTAAGCCAGATCTAACAGCTCCAGGATCTGTCTTTGTCCCTGCAAATAGTTATTACCTCGACATTAATAATTCACCGGAAAGAACATCAGCTGTAGAAGGTAGTGCATTTACAGATAAGGGCAAAACCTATTATTGGTTAGGAGAAGAAGCTACATCTTTTGCCTCGCCTGTTGTGGCCGGCAGTGTTGCTTTATTGTTAGAAGCTAATCCCACACTGAGCTTTTTACAAGTAAAAAATGCTCTTTTAAATAATACAACAACTGATGTATTTACAGGTAATATTTCATTAACAGGTTCACCACATTGGGGATTTGGTAAGCTAAATATCTATAAAGCGATTTCTTCTGTTATAAGTGTAGTAACAGAAAATGAAAAAGAGATTAGATCTGAAAATCTGTTTTGGTATTCAAATCCTATACAGAATAGGCTTACTGTATTTGGGCCTGATTTTTCCTCAAGCATAGATTTTACTGTATATGATATTTGTGGCAGAATAATAAGTAACACAAACGGACTTGAATTAATAAGCAAAGAAGGTTCATTCTATCACTTTAATTCAAGTCCGCTAGTTCCTGGACAATATATTGTAATTCTAAAATCTGATAATGGATTTTCTAAAAGTTTTAAATTAACTAAAACCTCAAACTAAAAATTCTTATCTTCAATTAAATCTTTATCATATACAGCATCAAAATCATAATCAGGCATTAATTCGTTTTTCAAATGACTTAATGTTTCTTCTAATGCTTCAGTGAATTTTTTAACATCTTCTTTATATAAAAACAACTTGTGTTTCTCATAAGTAAAACCGTCTTCTGTAACTTTCTTTTTGCTTTCTGTTAGGGTAACATAATAATCGCCAGACCTTGTTGGCTTTATGTCGAAAAAATAAGTGCGTTTTCCAGCTTTAACCCTTTTAGAGAAAATCTCTGCTTTATCTATTCTATCCTCCACAATCTTAAATTTAGATTCTATAGTCCAATTACATGTAAATATAAATAAAAATATCACATTCAAAATTTATTCAATTGTAATAAAAAAATGATATTATCCTAGGTATATACATTGAAATAGCTTTCAATATAGGTCTGTTTTGAATTAGGTGTATTTGTTGAATGTATTTCCTTTATAATTTAAAATTTTGTTATAAAGCTTTTTATATATTAATTAAATTATATTCATTTTATTTTGTTAGAAATATTTTGAATTTGTTTTTTTCTTGATTGATCTTAAAAATATTACACTTAAGTACTACTCTTAAACAGTTCAAGCAATTGTTGCCTATATTAGCAGAATGAACATTCTGGAGCAGGAATTAAAGAAAATTGGTCACTTCGAATTTTTGGCAAAGCAAACTGTTGATGGATTTATTACAGGTTTACATAAATCTCCCTATCATGGATTTTCAGTAGAATTTTCTGAACATAAACAATACAGTACCGGCGATTCAATTCGATTTGTAGACTGGAAAGTATTTGCTAAAACTGATAAATTATATATTAAAAAATTTGAAGAGGAAACAAATCTAAGATGCCGGATTTTGCTGGATGTCTCTTCTTCTATGTATTATCCTGTTGAAAATAATGGGAAAATAAGGTTTAGTTCTTTTGCGGGTGCATGCATTGCATATTTGTTACAAAAGCAAAGAGATGCATTTGGGGTATCCTTTTTTGATGAAAAGGTCGGTTTTCAAAGTCAGGTTAAATCTACTTCTGCACATTTAAGCATGCTGTTTGGTGAACTAGAAAAAATAAGTGATCAAAAGGGGCAAAATATAAATTTGAAAAGTCATGTGACCGAAGCAATTCATGCTTTAGCAGAAAGTATCCACAGACGCTCGCTAGTTGTGATATTTAGTGACATGATGGATAATTCCAGCGAGCAGGAAAATATCTTAAATGCTTTGCTTCATCTTAAGCACAACAAACACGAAGTTTTAATATTTCATGTTTATGACAGCAAAACTGAGTTAAATCTTGATTTTGAGGACAGGCCAATAGAATTTGTAGACATTGAAACAGGAGAGAAGGTAAAATTGGTTACTCAGGAAATAAAAGATCAATACAGAAAAAAAATTGAAGAGAGCTCAAGGGAAATTATGATCCGTTGTGCTCAGTTTAAAATAGATTATGTGAGGGCTGATATCAATGAAGGTGTTGAAAAAATCCTTGAATCTTATCTAGTCAAACGTAACAAGATGTCATAATCTATCTGTAAACTTTTACTCTATAATTAGCATCAGTTTCACCTTTACTTATTTTGGTCAATTTACCTTGTATTAGCCTTTTTTTAAATCCAGACAATTTATCAGTAAATAGTATTCCCTCAATATGATCGTATTCATGTTGGATTATTCTGGCCTTCATTCCACTAAATTCTTGAGTATGCTGATTCCAATTCTCGTCAAGATATAGGATTGTAAGGGTTTCTGGTCTGCTTACAAATTCTCTTAGTCCAGGAATGCTCAGACAACCTTCTTCAAATTCCCATTCCTTACCGTATTCAGATGTTATGACAGGGTTTATGAAAACTTTTTTAAAACCTTTGCATTCTTTTTCATCCAATGGCTCTCCGTCTACAACAAATAGTCTTTTGGATATTCCTACCTGGGGTGCAGCAAGCCCAACTCCATGTGCATTATACATGGTTTCAAACATGTCTGCAATAATTTTTGCTACCTTCTCTTTGTCCTCAACAGAAAAATTTGTGGCTTTCTTTTTCAAAACAGGATCGCCATAAACCACAATTGGATAAATCATTTATATCAATTTTGTGCAAATTTAACTTATTGATGGTAAAACTGAAACAGTATATTTGCTTTTTGTCTCATCAAGGAAGTAACAATCCATAAATATTTAAAAACGCTGATATTGAAAATTATACTCTTTATAACTTTAATTTTTAATCTATCCTCACATGCCCAATTTAAGCTTTTGCATCAGGATCCAGAGATGTTTAAAGCCGTAAGGCAAGGCCTGAACCATGTTTATAATTATGAGTTTGAACTTGCCCAACCATATTTTGCAGAAATCAAAAAGAAATATCCTCAACACCCAGCATTTCCATTTTCTCAGGCATTAATACTTTTTACAAAAAACTTTCCCATGAAGCCTGGTCATCCAGATTACAAAACATTTGATCATTATGTAAAGGAATGCTTAAATAAGGCCGAGGCGCTTTTAGATAAAGATCCTAATAATCCTGATGGGATATTTTGTGCATTATCTTCCCATAGTTATGAAGCCTTAATGTTCTCCTTTTCTAAGGATTATTTACAGGCAGTAGGAGCTGCAAGGAAAGTCTACAATTATATGAAACAGGGTTTTGACCTAAAAAAGGAGTATCCGGATTTTTACTACACTTCAGGTCTTTTCTATTATTATGCGGCTCAGTATCCGGAAACACATCCTATGGTAAAACCTTTGATGTGGTTTTTTGAAAACGGAAACAAAAAACAAGGTATAAATGATTTGAATATAGCTTTGTTAAAAGGTATATACACTAAACAGGAGGCTCTTATATTACTGTCCTATATTACAATCAAGTATGAATCAGATCCAATTAAGTCATTGGAATACAGTGAAAAGCTTTATTTCAACTATCCCAATAATCCCTTTGCATTAAGCAGGTATATTGAAGCACTTATATTTTCCAGAAACTTCAATAAGGCAATAGAATTATTGCCAAAACTTCTCTTATCTAAAACTGATTATTTCAAGATGGTTGCAGAAGTGTATTCAGGAATGATACAGGAGTGTCACTTTAAAAATTATGAGACAGCAAAAAAGAGCTATTCAAAAGCAGTTCACCTTTGCTCAACATTGCAGAATAAAACAGATGATTTTCAGGCATTTAGTTACCTGGGTTTAGGAAGAATAAGTGATGTGGAAAAAAACAGAAAAAGAGCCATAGTTTATTACAGAAAATCTATGGAAATCTGCGAATATGAATCTGTAAAAAAGGAGTGCAAAGAAAGAATACATAACTCTAATAACCTCAATTGAGCTTCAAACTTAAATGCATACTGCTTCTTATATTTGTTGGGTTTACAGAGGCTAAATCCCAAACTAAAGAAATTGATTCTCTGCTAAAGACAATTTGTAGTTTTCAGCAAGCTAATTCGTCTTTCTACAATCATGGATTATTTCCCTCCCAAAGAGTATATCTCAAACAAAAAAACTATATAAGAGAAGACAATAATGTATTTTTTACCGGATTAATTGTTTGGACACTGCAAACTTATGAGTCAAGGCTAAGTCTTATAAATCACAAACTTATAGACAGCGTTTCTAAAGAGGCTACAAAAAACTATAGTCTTTACAAAAACAAAAATGGTGGGGTCACATATAATTTCTGGCAAACGAACCCTTCACAGCATTTCCCCAATGATTCCTACTTCTCTAAAAGAAAAAAATACCAACTACCTGACGATCTGGATGATACTGCCATACTTTATCACTCTACTTTTCATAGTGATAGTGCTAAGATTATCTTAAAACATTTAATTAATGAAAATGCAAACAGAAGTAAAAAAACTATACACAACACTTTTAGGGAATTTAAACATAAACCTGCCTATTCAACTTGGTTTGGTGATAAAATGCCTGTTGATTTTGACATTTGTGTGCAGGCAAATGCATTACTTCTTGTTTTAAATCAAAAACTAGCGCAAGATGAAACTGATATTGAAACTGCACATCTGATAATTGAAATTGTAAGAAAGGACTACCATCTCAAATATCCTCAATTGATATCTCCTCATTACCAAAATACAGCAGTAATACTTTATCATCTTTCAAGATTAATTTCAATTCATCCAGAATTAGGATTTTTGGGGATAAAGGAAAAAATAATTGGGGATATTCAGTCACATATTTTAAAGCAAAATTCTCCAATGGAGATATTGCTTTTAGAGAATTCATTATTAATGTTAGGAAATAAACCTTTAAGCTCAATTACAATTAAAGATACAGATTTTCAGAATTTTTATTTTTTCGTTGCAAATATGACATCCACCACGATTAATCCATTTAAAACCTGGTTTTCAAAATGCAAAAGCACAAACTTTTACTATAAAAGTGAAGCTTACTATTGGACATTAGTTTTTGAAAATGTTTGCCTTAGACTTGAACAGAAAAGGTAAATTAATTTTTTGGCATGAATTTTTTTTATTATAATTAAATCGCCACTTTCATTTCTGGAAGAAACAAATAAAAATTATAACACTTTAATTTATCCTTTCATTCAAAAGGAAAAAAATGCATTTAATCAACGCATTTTTTAATTAACAACTATAGAAAATAATTTACAATGGAAGATTTAAGAACAACCAGAAATGAAGCCCGTTCCCTTATGGAAGACGGTCGTATGATGATGGAAGATGCCTGGATGACTGTAGAAACTGCAGGTATCTTGATGATGACTGAAGAAAAACCAGTTAAAATCAATAAAAAGTCTTTGCAAGAGAGTTTGTTAAGCATGCTTGTTTAATACATGGTACAGTTATTTAACTTAATTTTTAATTAAACTTAAAACTCATGAAAACTATTGGAATTATTCTTACCATTTTAGGACTGGTCATGATGGTATTTACTGGCTTTAATCTTGTTACTAAGAAAAAGGTTGTAGATGTTGGACCTATTGAAATTAACAAAGAAGAAAAAACGCCTATTTATTGGTCTCCGATAACTGGTGGTGTTTTACTCCTTGGAGGCTTAGCGTTGATTTTTGCCGATCGCAAAAAATCTATCGTTTAGTCTTAGTAAAAACTTGTAAAAAGCAGTGTGGTTAATTCCATACTGCTTTTTTTTGTTAACTTCATTACTGATACTTATCAAAAATTTCTAAAAAATAACATTTTGATAAAAATATATTAATATTGCCAGCATAAGTAAATCTTGCTAGTCAATGAAATACAATAAGAGAACTTATTTAGTTTTAATTTTTACAATTTTTTCTTTTTTATGCTTTTCTCAAAACCGCAAAGACTTAAGCGCACCTGAAATAGTTAAATTAATGATTGGTAAAACCATGGAAATAAAGTCCATGACCTTTACAATGTCTAAAAAGGAAAGGATTAAAGGTACGTATCCATTACAAGTGTCTGACATCAAGTTAAATGTAAATCCTTTCAAAATTTACTTTAGGCAAAAATCCCCGAAGGATGGGTTAGAGGTATTGTATGTACAGGGTTCTAACAGTAATAAGGCACTTGTAAATACTAATGGATTTCCTTGGGTAAACATCCATTTAGATCCAATGGGTGGAACTATGCGCAATAATCAGCACCATACCATTTTTCAATCTGGTTATGCGCATCTAATGTCCATTTTGAATCATTTGACGGATAAGTATAAAAGCAATATTGATAACATCATAAAAATAGCAGGAACGACAAAATGGGATGGAAGGCAATGCTATATAGTGGTATTCGAAAACCCTGCTTTTAAGTATATTAATTATAAAGTCCAAAAAGGTGAAACTATTTTGACCATTGCAGACAAGTTTAAGCTAAGCGAACATATGATTGTAGAGCTTAATAATTTAAGTTCATTCGAAATATCAGCTGAAAGGACAATCCTTATCCCTAATGATTATGCCCCTAAACTAGAACTATTAATTGACAAGACTGATTTTATTCCTTTAGTAATGAAGGTATTTGATGACAAGGGATTGTATGAATATTATGAATATACAAACGTTAAAATCAATCCGATCCTAACTGACATTGATTTTAATCAGGATAATCCTGGTTATGAATTTTAATTAAAGTGGAATTTTTACTTCAAATTCTGTTGGACCTGAGCTATGAATTAATTGGATAGTTCCTCCCAGTTTTTCTACGCTCAATTTTGTCATGTAAAGACCTAGGCCAGGGGTTTTGTACTTGCCGGCAGCTTTAGAAAACATTTCGAATACGTAAGGAATATCATCTTCCTTAATACCAATTCCATTTTCTACAACATTTATTGTCAGCCAATTATTTATAATTTGCACTTTTAGTTTTACTTCATTAACAACAATAGAATCTTTATTTTTAAATTTTACTGCATTTTCTAATAGGTTAATTAATATAAAACGCATCAAAATCTGATCAGAAAAAATAGAAAGACCATTAAGTATTTCCAAATTGATCGTGATATTTTCAAATTCTTCATGGAAGCTAAGTTCCTTTAAAACATCTTCGGATATCAGCTTTTTAATATCAAATTCGGCTATTGCAATTTCTTTTTTCCTAATCTCATAAGATGTTGAAAGCCTGTTTATTAAATAATTTAAATAATAGGCATTATTTTTCAACATTGTTAAATAGGTGATAGATTTCAGATCCTTAACCTCTATCAAACCAACATTACTTAAACCCATTAATCTCGCAATCGGACCACGAATATCGTGTGCAGTTTTATAAATGAAAGCATCAAGTTCTCTATTGGAAAATTCAAGGGCTATATTTTTTTCTTCAATAAGATTTTTTCTTTCTGTCTGCCGAAGGGTTTCTAAACGTTCTTTTTCAACTTGAAAATTAGCTATCTGAAGTTGTGCAAGTTTGATCCTGTCTGCCAAACCAATTGAGAAAAATACTGACTGGAATATCACCGAAAGTTGAACACTGTATTGAGTAAGAGGATTTTGAATCACTAAATAATATCTTTCCAAAGAGTAGAAAACTGCACCACCTACCAATAGAATATTAGCAATTATAAAATATCTGGCTGGTGTATAACCTCTTCGCATAATTGTAAAAGCCAGGATAAGAGAAAAAACGAAAGAAGTTACTGACATGATAATGGTCAGGTTCCTTCCCATCTGCCAGAATCCTGAAATCATACTAATTATAATGAGTATAAAAGATATAATAAGTACAGAAAGGAGAGTGTTTAATTTTGGTGTAAATTTTGCTGATTCGAGATATTGTCGGGCAAAAATCAAGAATGCTATTAATGTAATAGGTGCAGATAAAATTCTGATATATAGATCAGTACGAGGGACATTCTGCAAAAGAAGTTCTACAATATATCCGTTGTTAGAAGCGATAAATACTAATAAGGAAATAAGAAAAGCCACATAGCTTATATAACTCGGTGACCTTGTGGTAGAAAAAATAAAGAAGTTGTAAAGCACCATCATGATAATAGCACCAAAGAATAGCGCTTGGTAAATCCTGGAGGTTTCAAAGATCTTAATAAATGGCTGTTCAGAATACAATTGAACTGATCTGATAGAAAACGACCTGAACTGTTTAGATATGTCTGTAGAACTATGAAGATGTAAAAAGCACTCAACAGTTTTTCCTGCAGGTATATTAAAACCCACCAGACAAAGTTGACCAATTGGAAAATTCCTTTCTTTTATGGGAAGTAAGTCTCCTGTTTTATATAAAATAAGCGAACTGCCTTGTTTTATGTAGCAATTGATAAAGTCAACAAATGCAATACTGACCTTTGCGTCATGACTAATAGAATCAGGATTAAAGACAGAAAACTTTAACCATTGATCTCCTGGTTTGCCAATATTGTTAGTAGATTTTACAAAGTCTTCCTTTTTTGAAATTACTTCTTTGACTGTTAGCAAAGCTTCAGGATCATCTAAAACGTATAATCTATCTGATATAGGAGTTCCTTTACTATTTGATAAAACTATATATTCCTGCCCCAATTTTAAATTAGGATTTATAAAAGCGCTAAATAAAACCAGGATAAAATAGCTCCTCACCAGATTAAGTATAAATATAAAACTGGTATCATCAACTGATAAATTTACAGACCTATCAGACTATTACGGTCTAAATGCATGGATGTTTATAAATTTTAAAAAAACGGTTTTAACATATCTTTATATATGTAAGTAATCACTTCAGTTAGACCAATCGGAATTCCTATTTGGATAATATAAACTAGTATTTACTGCTAATCTTATAAGATAAAAATAGGTAACTTCATTCAGATCAATTGAATCTAAATCCAACTAAACTTACTTTAAATTAAAAAATTGTGCACTGGAAGTTTTAGGCAGTTATTACCTTTCAGTTTTTGCCTTAATTATTCCCTCTTCTTTTTCAGCCTTTTCAACAGAAGCATGAATTCTGTTAGCATGGTGTCTTACAGCCATTTCATTGTGTTTCTCTTTATTTAATTCATTTTTTAACGCATTATGATGTCGCCTTGCCTCTAAGTGTTGTCTTTCTACCATTGCGGTATTTCTTTCTACATCATCCCTGTATTTTTTCGGAACATTCTTTTTTAG
Source organism: Cytophagales bacterium (assembly GCA_014376535.1). Taxonomy (GTDB): domain Bacteria; phylum Bacteroidota; class Bacteroidia; order Cytophagales; family UBA9547; genus UBA9547. The sequence continues at coordinate 15,453 of JACMRH010000272.1, forward strand.
TCTTTCATGTTCAATTACTGCACTGTCCAGGTGTTTGCCAATTTCTTCTGAATTTTTGACATGCTCACGGTGAGTTCTTGATTCGCCGTATTTTATTCTGAGTGAGTGTTCTTTAATCTTCGAATTATGCCGGGCAGCTTTTTCACTTACTTGAGAAAATGCTAATAAAGGAGTGATGGTTATTAAGAGAAATATGTACTTTAAATGTGGCATGTTTAGTTGATAAGGCAAAAGTATACTATTTAAAACCATGCCAGATTTTGAATTCAGTGGTTAATATTTAGTTAAATCTTAATTGTTTGAAGTAATGTGAAACTGCCCTAAATTGCACATTCAATATGAAATTCAGAATAAATAAATAAAAATGTTAAACAAGTTTAGTTCTCAATTAACTCAAGATGTAAACCAACCAGCTTCTCAGGCAATGTTGCATGGGGCCGGATTTACAAATGAAGATTTAAAAAAGGCACAGGTAGGAATTGCAAGTACTGGTTACGAAGGAAATACATGCAATATGCACTTAAATGGACTTGCAACGCTTATTAAACAAGGTGTTTTAGAGGCTGGCCTTAAACCTTTAATTTTTAATACTATAGGTGTAAGCGATGGTATGAGTATGGGAACAAGCGGAATGTGTTATTCACTTCCATCCCGCGACATTATAGCAGATTCAATCGAAGCCATTTCAGGTGCTCATTATTACGATTCAAATGTTTCTATAGTTGGTTGTGATAAAAATATGCCTGGTGCTATAATGGCGATGGGCAGATTAAACAGACCCTCAATCATGGTTTATGGAGGCACAATACGTTCAGGTTTATGGAAGGGGGAGAAATTAAATATCGTTTCTGCATTTGAGGCTCTGGGAAAGAAATTTGCTCATCAGATCTCAGAAGAAGATTTCAAAGGGATTATCGAAAATGCTATTCCCGGCCCAGGAGCATGTGGAGGTATGTATACTGCCAATACAATGGCTTCTGCTATTGAAGCAATGGGTTTGACATTACCATACAGCTCTTCTGCACCAGCCATAAGCGAAAAGAAAAAAGCTGAATGTCTTTCTGTTGGGAAGGCTATTAGAATACTTTTAGAAAAAGATATAAAACCATCTGACATAATAACTTATGAGTCGATTTGTAATGGTTTAAGGGTTGCGATGGTTTTAGGAGGTTCTACAAACCTGGTCTTACACATGCTTGCTATCGCACATGCAGCTGATGTTAAATTTACCTTGAAAGATGTTCAAATGCTTTCTGACAAAACACCATTACTTGCAGACTTAAAGCCATCTGGTAAATACATGATGGAAGACCTTGATACAATAGGAGGAATTCCCGCCGTAATGAAAATGATGTTAAGAGAAGGAATGTTATTCGGGGATTGTATGACGGTGACCGGAAAAACTATCAAGGACAATGTAGCTGGCTATGATGATCTTCTTGCTGGTCAGGAAGTGATATTGCCTGTTAGCCGACCTATAAAAGCAGAAGGACATTTGCAGGTATTATATGGGAATATTGCTCCTGAGGGATCTGTTGCTAAAATAACAGGAAAAGAAGGAGTAAGATTTGAAGGAGAGGCTATTTGTTACGATTCTGAAGAATCATTGAATATTGGAATAGAAAACGGTGAAGTAAAAGCAGGTCATATTGTCGTAATCAGGTACGTTGGGCCAAAAGGTGGGCCAGGTATGCCAGAAATGTTGAAACCCACATCTCTTTTGATAGGGGCAGGTCTTGGCGACAAAGTTGCCTTAATAACAGATGGAAGATTTTCCGGAGGAACTCATGGTTTTGTAGTTGGCCATATAACTCCTGAAGCACAGGAAGGTGGACCTATTGCGCATATCAGAAACGGAGACAAAATAATAATTGATTCTGTGAACAATACCATTGATGCGTTGATTACAAATGAAGAAATTGACGCTAGAGCCAAAAACTGGAAACAGCCAGCCTACAAAGCTAAAAAAGGTGCCTTATACAAATACATCAAAACAGTATCAAACGCTTCTTTAGGTTGTGTAACAGATTTATAATAAACTTTTCGGATTTAATTTTAAACCTACAAAACGTTATTAATATCAATTCAAATTTTTGTTTACTTTTGGTTATCTGAACGCATTTAAGAAAATAAACTCAATTCAATGAAAAAACTAATTTTAACTTCAATTTTGTCTTTGGGCTTTGCCTTTAGTTACGCACAAGGTGTTCTTACTTTCGAGAAAACCACACATGAATTTGGCGATGTTAAAGAAACTGGAGGTCCTATTTCAGTAGATTTTAAATTTAAAAATTCCGGAGATCAACCTATCATAATCAGTAATGTTCAGGCTTCCTGCGGTTGCACAACGCCTGATTGGACTAAAACCCCAGTAGGGCCAGGTCAGACAGGTTATATCAAAGCACAATATAATCCTTTAGGCCGACCAGGTCAGTTCAATAAATCTATGACTGTAACTTCTAATGCAACTGAAGGAACTACTGTAGTTTTTATAAAAGGTAATGTTGTTCCTGATGCGGCGACTGTAGCAGCTCCTACAGATGGTTCAGCTCCAGCAGTAGCACCGTCTATGCCAATGCCTAAGGTTACTCCTGATCCTGATTCTACTGCAAGCCCAAGGTCTAAAATTTCTGCAAAGCCTAACAACTCAATTAAAAAAGATGTTGCGCCAAAAAGTAAATCTTCAAACAGCAATTCATCTGTAAAAAAGACTACTACAAGTAAGAAGACAACATCAAAAACTACTACTAAGTAATTTTGATAAATAAATAATTGAAAGGGGCCAAAAGCCCCTTTTTTTGTTTGTTAAGTTTGTTATCAGTTATTTTGTTTCAAATTTTCAACCATTGCAGGTCCACTATTACATTTTAGTAAGCATATTTCTTCTTTGTATTGGAATTTATCTCTTACTGACAAGAACAAACCCGGTAATGGCATTAATGGGTGTGGAATTAATTTTTAATGCTGCCAATATTAACATGATTGCTTTCAGCAAAGTAGATGCTTCTAAGCAGGGCTGGTTTTTTAGTCTGTTTCTATTTGTAATTGTAGCCTGTGAGTCGGTCGTTGCTCTTCTAATATTTTACATGTTAAACAGACAGAGCGGAAATTCTGAATTGGATAAGGCTGATTTATTAAAAGATTAAGTTTTGGGCAATCTTTCGGCTATAGAGCTTACAGCAAGTGGAAACTTTCCTTATCTATTAGGACTTCCCTTCATTCTACTAGTAATGTCTTTTGTTTTGTTTTTTTTTAGGAAAACAGATAAAGGTATAATCAATTTTCTCCTGGTATTAACAGGATTAATAATTGGTATTCCATTTATATTTAATATTTACCCTGGTTTCTCACATCCCTTCACTCAAACTTTTGAGTGGTTTAATTTTGGAAAAGGAGTTGATATTTCAGTAGGACTTGATGGGCAAGGTAGTCTTATGCTTGTACTCGTCTTTTTAATTACATTTCTGGTCATTTTATATTCAACTTCTTATATGAAAGAAGACGAAGATTATGGTCGATATTTTGCCAGTTTACTATTTTTTGCAGCAGCAATGTTGGGAATTATTATTTCATTTAATCTTTTACTGACTTTTGTATTTTGGGAATTGGTTGGTTTTTCGTCCTTCCTTCTTATAAATCATTGGTATAAGAAACCGCTTACTTCAGATGCAGCCAAAAAGGCTTTTATTGTTAATAGGATAGGGGATATGGGCTTTGTGCTCAGCCTAGGACTGGTTTATTCAGAATTCGGAACATTTGAAATTGAAACAATAATCTCCATAATAAAAACAGGGACTTTTAGTGAAACTGTTTTGTTTTGGATAGGATTTGGCATCTTACTTGGATGTATTGGTAAATCCGCACAATTCCCGTTAATGGTTTGGTTGCCTGATGCCATGCAAGCTCCAACACCTGTTTCAGCTTTGTTGCATGCAGCGACTATGGTAGCTGCCGGGGTATTTTTATTAGCCAGGATATTTCCACTTTTGCATCCTGAACTTTTAACTATAATAGCTTATGTTGGAGGCATAACGTCATTCTTTGGTGCCTTTGCGGCAGCTACTCAAACAGATATAAAGAAGATACTGGCATATTCTACAATTTCTCAATTAGGCTATATGATGTCCGCTTTGGGAGCACACTCATATCTTGCACCATTGCTTCATCTATTTACACATGCGCTTTTTAAAGCAAGTTTATTTTTATGTGCAGGTGCCATTATACATTCTCTGACTCATTTAAAAGAACAAATATCAACTTCTACCTCTAGTGTAAATTTTGATCCACAGGACATTAGGCTAATGGGAGGACTAAGGAAAAGAATGCCTTTCACATTTCTGGCTTTTGCATTAGCTTCAATGGCTGGGGCAGGAGTTCCGCTAACCGCAGGTTTTTTATCAAAAGACGAAATTCTGGCTGTTATAGTTTCATGGTCATTTAATCAGGAAAACCATGTTCATTTCATTCTTCCGGTTTTGATTTTTTCAACGTCATTAATGACTGCCTTTTACCTTGGAAGAATGTTTTTTCTGATATTTTTTGGAGGTTTCAGACTTGGAAATGTTTACCCTGAATTAAAAGGTTATTCTAAATATATTCATGAGGCACCATTAAGGATGCTGTTTTCATACGGACTTTTGTCTATCATGTGTTTATTTATCTTTTTTAGTTTTAACCCTTTAGACCCTGATAAAAGCTGGATTTTTAATTATCTTTCTCATCCGGTATCCGTTTTTAATGGTGAAACAGCACTCGTTAATAAGATAAATCACACTCAGGAGCTTTTGCATAACTGGATTATATCCATTTCAGTAGTTGTACTTTCACTTGGATTTGCTCTTTCATACTTTCTGTATGGATTTAAAACCAGATATAAAAAAGATTTCTTGCGATTGAATATCATTTTGACATTGCCTGCAAAGATTTCTTACAATGCTTTTTTTGTTGATACGATTTATCATAAAGTGTTAATTATACCTTATTTTATATTCGCTAATGGCATTTCAAAATTTGAAAAAAATGTAATTAATACTTTTGTTGACAATGGGTCATTAACAATTGCGGTATTTGCAAATATTATCTCCTGGATCGATAAATATCTGGTTGATGGAACAGTAAATATTTTGATGATTATACTTAATGGCATTTCGGGTCAACTAAAGCATTTGCAAAATGGAAAAATTCAATCCTATTTAGTTGGCGCAATCCTGGCAATTATAATTGTTGGAGTTTGGCTGCTGTTATAATTTATGGAACCTTATTTACTTTGTTTAATAGTTTTTTTGCCTTTAATAACTGGCCTTGCAATGCTTTTTGTGCCAGGCAGATATGTAGTGCTTTGGAGGACTTCTGCTACAATATTAGCAATACTTGAAATTACACTTTGTACAATATGCTATTTCCTTTTTATTAATGGCAACTCCTTAAATATGGAATTCCAGGTTCCTTGGTTAAGATTGTCTTTTGGTTCATTTGGGTGGTTGTTTGTGGATTTTCATTTAAAAACTGATGGTTTAAATCTTGCGATGATTATGTTATCATCACTTGTATTTTTTGTATCCAACATTTCCTCCTTCAGCATTAAAAAACTTACCAAAGGATATTATTTGCTAATATTCTTGCTGATGACTTCTGTTTTTGGCTGCTTTTTATCTCATGATTTTTTACTTTTCTTTTTGTTCTTCGAGTTCATGTTATTGCCCATGTATTTTTTAATAGGCATTTGGGGAGGAGAAAGAAGGGAATATGCGGCTATTAAATTTTTTCTCTATACTTTATTAGGTTCGGTGTTTATTCTTTTGGTTTTAATTGGAACGTATAGTTCAGTTATAGTGCCGGATTTAGAATTGGCTAATTTAACAAATAATGAATTGGTAAATAATTCAACCTTTACCGATCAGGTAGTTACCAGAATTCATACATTAGATTTTGATTACATTTTTAATAAGGCTAATTATCTGCCAGGTAGCCTTTTAGACAGTGAACTAAAATCATTTATTTTTGGCTGGGATGCACGCACCTTTTTATTTTTCCTATTTCTAATTGGTTTTGCAATTAAACTTCCCGTTGTGCCTGTCCACACCTGGTTGCCAGATGCGCATGTGGAAGCCCCAACTTCCGTTTCGGTAATATTGGCTGGTATACTTTTGAAAATAGGAGGGTATGGGATAATTAAACTAGTAATGCCTTTGTTTCCGGATTTATTTGGAAAATATGCCTTTATAATAGCGCTTTTAGGTGTAATAAGCATGCTATATGCTGGGATGGCAGCTCTTGCTCAAAAGGATTTAAAAAAATTAATTGCCTATTCTTCTATATCACATATGGGATTTGTAATGTTAGGAATAGCTTCTCTTTCTAAAGAAGGCTTGAATGGGGCCATTTTTCAAATGGTTAGTCATGGTTTAATATCTTCACTTTTATTCCTTTTGGCTGGGTTTCTTTATGAAAGAACACATGATAGAGAAATCGCGCATTACAGAGGTTTGGCGTCTGTACTTCCTAATTTCGCCATATTTTCTGCCATAGCCTATTTTGCTTCACTTGGTTTGCCCGTTTTTTCAGGATTTATTGCCGAAATAAGTGTTTATATGGGTGCATTCACCGCTGTTAAAGCAGGAATTCTGCCTTTCTGGTTGGTGATTTGCTCTTTGTTATCTTTGTTGATAGGAGCTTCGTACTGTTTATGGGTATTACAAAGAATGTTTTTCGGAGAATTCTGGGTAAAGCCATCATTAGAAAACGTTTTACTTAATGATCTGACCTTAAGGGAATGGATTATGTTTTTGCCACTTTCCATATTGATTATCATATTAGGAATAATGCCTTCTCTGCTCTTTAATTTGTTAAGCTTAATTAAATAGATTAGACATCACCTAAATTTTATCAATTGATAAAGGTTTATACCAAATTACCGTTTTTAGATTTCATAAAGAAGATACTCTCTTCTGGGATAGACGAATTCACATCAAGACCAGACAATTACAGGATAAGTTCAATAAACCGTTTTAGTTTCTTTTGTCTTGTAATTTCATTTCCCTATTATGTTATATTTTACGTGGAAGGTTTGTTTCTTCCTTTTATAGTTATTTTAATTACCCATATTCTATTTTCTTCCACCATTTGGTTTAATAACAAACGGCACTTTCTATTTAGCAATTTATCATTACTATTAGCCACAAATGGAAGTGTTTTGGCTCTTTCTCTGATGTTGGGATCTGATTCAGGTTTTCATCTTTATATCTATACTTCCCCACTCTTTGTTTTTTGGTTATTTGGAACTTCAAAATTCAAGCTTATCCTTTACACATTTTTCATTTATGTTGGATTGATGGTTTTGGTCTTTCTAGCTGATTCAGAATTTGGCTCATATTATAATTTCAATTTTAATTATTTAGGTTTCAATTTATATAGATTCAATGCTTTACTTAATCTGTTCCTGATCTTTCTATTATTTTATAATTATTTTCAATACCAGAATCTTTTAACGAATGATTTGCTTGATAAGCAGAAAAGCCTTCAGGAGGAAATTGAAAAGAGGATTCATTCAGAAAATCAAACCAGCCGTCTTTTTGAGGATCTTTCATTAAGTTATAAAAACCTGGAGCAATTTAGTTTTGTTGTTTCTCACAACATGCGCTCACCGGTTGCTAATATCAAAGGATTCCTTAATCTATATGACAAAAAAGTAAGTTCCGCTGAAAACTTAAAAATTATAGAATATTCTGAAAATGCTGCTTGTAATCTGGAAAAAATATTAGAAGATCTAAATCATATTCTGAAAAACCGTAACACAATTTTAGAAAGAAAAGAGGTGATTATCTTCCAGGATTTAATCGGGGATGTCTGTGATACTTTAAGTTTAGAAATTGAAAACACAAAAGCCCAGATTAAAACAAAATTACTTAACTCTGATTCGATTTTTTCAATTAGAGGAATTTTGTCAAGCATATTATATAATCTTTTTCAGAATTCTATAAAATACAGGAATAATTGGGAACCACCCATCTTATCTATCTCTTTAGAAAAGCAAGCCTCCGAATATATTTTAACAGTTCAGGATAATGGAATAGGTATAGATTTAAAAAAATACAATGAAAAAGTTTTCACTCTTTATTCAAGGTTCCACAGGAATACAGAAGGAAAGGGCATCGGCTTATACCTTGTAAAAATGCATGTTGAAATGTTAGGTGGTCAGATCTCAGTTGAAAGTGAAGTTAACCAAGGTTCTGTTTTTACCATAAAGCTTCCTTTGTAAGCGGATAATTCTTATTAGAATAATTTTCCATGCATAAGCAGCCACCTGTTGGGTAACTCTCCGTTAAGTGCAGTCTGGTAGTCCAAATAACTACAAGGTACCATTCTGTTTTTATCATGCTGTTTATTGCCTGCTTGAGGAATTTCCATCCACCATTTTTCACTAAACTTACTTTTATAAAAAACCAAAACCTGGTCTGCACTTTTCCCGGTACTTACCATATAGCGCATAAATCGATTTTCATCAAAATTTAAGTCGCCTTGCCGGTTGGTAAACCCTTCAACCATATACCATAGCATGGTAGCAATAACAAAAGCAGTTTGATTCTCCTGATCTTTATCAGGATTGTACTCAAATATCCCTGCTGAAGTTAATTTATCATTTAAACCTGCATACCACGTTATCTGGCAAGCCTCCTCTGCTGTCAATCCAAATACATTAGATAGATTATTTCCAGGTGCATCAGCTCTTTTGATTGCTCCAACATCAAAGGTGAGCATATCACCTTGACGTATCAAAGGCTCAGCTTCTGCGACGCTTTCTTTTACTACTCCAAGCCTCACCATTTCAAAATGCAGTTTTTCAAGAGCCTCAAAAGCCTGATTGTCATTCAAAAAGGATTGATGTCCCAGGTGACAGAGATGGAAAAGATAATTAGGTTCATACGTAATGATGTCATGAAGATGTGATGATGAATTTCCATAACCTCTTTCATTATGTAGATCTGCAATTGCATCCACACTCACAATTGTAACTAATTTATCAGTTTTTTCATAAGCTTGGTACTGACCTAAGTCTAAATCATGTGTGCCTCCGATTAAAATTACAAATATATTGTTCTCAATTAATGTTCCGCAGACCTCTTTTAATCTTTCATATGTATCTATCAGGGTTTCTCCATTTCTTAAATTGCCTAAATCAGCAATTTTTATGCTTTTTATTCCTTTTTTTAAGGAATAAAAAGATTTTCTGATCTCATTAGCCGCCTTATCTGCTCCTGTATTTGCAGAATTTCCACGGCTTTCTATCAAGCCAATAATGGCAATTGGGCAATTTCTCCATTCTGGAAAGGAATTGTTGTGAATGAATATGTTCTGTAAAACAACGCCTGTATCAGAGATGTTTTCGTATAATTGTTCTTCTACTCTGTCAAAAAATATCTTCAGCTCCATACAGAAATTTCAAGTTTGGCAAGTATAACATTAATCATTCATTGCAAAAAGAATTAAATAATTAAAACATGCAAACTATAGTCGTTCTTGGTGCAGGTAAAAGCAGTTATTATTTAATTAATTACCTATCAAAAAGGGCAGTAGAGTTGAACTACAATCTAATAATTGCAGATGCTGTAATCGCAAATTTGAAGGAAACCTCTAATATTCAAACGATTCAGACTGATCTAGGAAATGTTAAAAACCTTAAAGAGATGGTGAATAAGGCTCATATTGTTGTGTCTTTATTACCTCCGTTTCTACACATAAAAGTGGCAGAATTGTGTCTTGAATTAAATAAACATTTCCTCACTGCCTCCTATGTTTCTCCTGAAATACAGGCCTTAGCTGCAGATGCAAAACGAAAGGGATTGATATTCTTGATGGAGTGTGGGCTAGACCCTGGATTAGACCACATGTCTGCAATGAAAATTTTTGACGGATTAAGCAAAAAAGGTGCAATAATAAAATCATTCAGGTCATACTGCGGCGGTTTAATTGCACCTCAAAGCGATGATAATCCCTGGGGATACAAAATTACCTGGAACCCAAGAAATGTTGTGAATGCGGGAAAAGGAACTGCTCAATATCTTGAAGGCAATGAAGTGAGATATGTACCCTACCATCAATTGTTTAAAAGAGTCACAAACTTAGAGTTTAAAGATTACGGTCAGTATGAAGCATACCCCAATAGAGATAGCCTGTCATACATTAAAATTTATGGACTTAAGGACGTTGATACCTTTATAAGAGGGACAATACGAAAACAAGGATTTTGCAAAGCCTGGGATTGTTTATTACAACTTGGTTTGACTGATGATACAGTTAAAATTAGCTCTGAACCCAAATTGACAATTGCCGATTTTGTAAAAAAATTTCTTCCCGAAAATGTAAGTTATGAATCTTATCTAAAATTAGATGATTCAAATGTTAAGCAAAAACTTTCCTGGCTTGGCTTAGGATCGAACGAAAATTTAAATTTTACAAACGAGTCCACGCCTACAGAACTTTTGCAAAACATAATTGAAAAAAGATGGAAGTTAAATCCTGGCGACAAAGATTTGGTGTTGATGCAGCACCTTATTGAATATCAAGAGGACGGTCAAAATAGAAAGATAATTTCATCTCTTGAAATTGAGGGCCAAAGCCAAACTGAAACTGCCATGGCAAAGACAGTGGGTCTTCCTTTAGCTATGGCAACACTACTTATATTACAGAATAAAATTGAGGCTAAGGGAGTTATAATACCAACCATAGAAGAAATTTACAATCCCATCTTAAAAGAATTACAAAACCATGGGATATTATTCAGGGAATATACCTATTCTTAACATTCCCGTAATTTTTAATCTTTTTATTGCCATTCCTAAGATTTCTTTTTAGTAAATTCGATAATTATTACTCCACTAAACTGTTTACCCGGACGGTTTTTAAAAATTTATAAATGGAATTATTGGAATTGGCAGAAACGGATGTCAAAGGCAAACTGAAAGAGATTTTTGGATTCGACAACTTCAGAGGTACACAAGAGCAAATAATAAATAATATTTTAAGCGGCAAAAACACATTTGTGATCATGCCAACAGGTGCAGGTAAATCACTGTGCTACCAGTTACCAGCATTGGTCCAGGATGGATGCGCAATCGTTATTTCCCCTCTTATTGCATTAATGAAAAACCAGGTTGATAACCTGAACGCTTTTGGTATTAACGCACATTTTTTAAACTCGACTTTAACTAAAGGTGAAATCACCAAAGTCAAAAATGATGTTACTTCAGGTAAAACTAAATTACTTTACCTGGCACCAGAATCGCTTTCAAAAGAAGAGAACCTTACCTTTCTTCAAAATTCAAATATTTCTTTTGTTGCGGTTGACGAAGCACATTGTATTTCCGAATGGGGCCATGATTTCAGACCAGAGTACAGGAAAATAAAAACCATCATTGGAATGATGGGAAATTTGCCTGTTATAGCCCTTACAGCAACAGCAACTCCCAAGGTACAGGTAGATATCCAAAGAAATCTTCAGATGGAAGAGGCAGACATTTTTAAGTCTTCTTTCAACAGAAAAAATCTTTATTATGAAATTGTACCTAAGTTGGATGCGAAAAAACAACTTATTACGTATGTTCGCAAACACAAAGGCCAGTCGGGCATTGTTTATTGTCTTAGCAGAAAGAAAGTAGAAGAGATAGCTGAACTACTTAAAGTTAACGGAGTCAAAGCTTTACCTTATCATGCAGGTCTTGATCCGCATGTAAGAATGAACAATCAGGATGCTTTTTTGAATGATAGTGCAGCAGTTATAGTCGCTACAATAGCATTTGGAATGGGCATAGATAAGCCTGATGTTCGTTTTGTTATTCACTATGATGCCCCAAAATCTTTGGAAGGTTACTACCAGGAAACCGGTAGGGCTGGTAGAGATGGATTGGAAGGCAACTGTGTGATGCTTTATTCGTACGACGATATTATAAAGCTTGAAAAATTTAATAAAGATAAATCAGTAACCGAAAGAGACAATGCCAGACAACTCTTACACGAAATGGCAGCATATGCTGAATCGCCGGTTTGCAGAAGACGACATCTTTTGCATTACTTTGGGGAAACATTAGATAAGGATTGTGGTTTTTGTGACAATTGTATGAAGCCTAAAGAAAAATTTGAAGCA
>JACMRH010000273.1 GCA_014376535.1 Cytophagales bacterium
ACAGAATTAGGCAGCGCGATCCACTTGCCGTTCTGATGGATAGCAAAAGTAAATTTTTAAAGAAATTAGATTACATACATAATAATCCATTACATGAAAGATGGAATCTGGCGATTAGACCTGAAGAATATAAATGGTCATTCGCTGAATTTTATCTGACTGGAACGGATCGTTTGGCTTCCTTACTCATTTTTCTGACAGGTATTAATATGTTCTATGTGCCACAGACCACGGGGGGGGATATCATATAATTATTTTATATTCTTCTCCAACTAATTGAACGATGATTGCCATCCTTTAATACAGTCCTTTGCCATTTCAACAGGAAAATTGGCGTGTTGCAGTTTCGGATTTGTTTTGCCATTGACTTCTTCAAATTCAAAAGTTACGGTCAACTCTAGTTTCCAATCTCCAGGCATTTTATAATAAGATGCTGGAACAATATTTCCATCACTGTCTGCAAAACTGTCGGTGTTCACTATTTTTTTCAAATGAATAATTTCTTTGTATTTACCTGTTGACCAGGTTTTATTACCATCTGAACCTTGCATTGACATTAAATATTTTCCACCCTCTTTGAAATCTATGGAGCAATCAGGGCAGGTGAATTCTTTCGGGCCCCACCATTTTTACATGCTTTCAGGCTCAGAGAAGGCCTTCCACAAGGTATTAACAGGCAGATTGAAAGTCCTGTCAATGTTAATCATTTTGTATTTTTCGGAGACAAGATTATCTGTCATAATTTTATTTTTAATGGTGATCAAAAACTAATGTGTTTCTTTATTAACTACTTCTATGCCAAGTGAGCTGTTTTAGATAAGTACAGCCTTACATAATAAAATTGAAAATTTACATATTTCACACATTGTCTATTGTTGACCATATCAGAGCATGATAATTTAAGATTAAAGACAAAACTTTAATAAAATAATCATGAACATGAATAATAGTCACCACCACTCGGGACATCCACATAGTGCTTTGATCCAGGAGTTAATTAATTGCGCTCTGTCTTGTGAAAAATGCTTGACAGCTTGCCTGGAAGAAAGCGATGTAACTATGATGGCACATTGTATAGAGTTAGACAAAGATTGTGCGGATATATGCTTTCTAGCTGCAAGGTTGCTACAGAGGGATTCTGAGATAGGTCATAAATTCCTGTTGATCTGTGAAGAAATTTGTCGTCTATGTGCCGCAGAATGCAGCAAACATGAGCACGAACATTGTAAAGTTTGTGCAGAAGCATGTGAAAAATGTGCCGAAGCTTGTCATGCACACCATGGCGAAGTTCATTTAGCCTAAAATAAATTGGAGGGCTTTTGAAAGGCCCTCCTTATAATAAAGACTCAAACTCACATCCCATTCTGTCTTTTTTAGAGTAAATAGATCTTAATTTAATCTCCTCAATGCCACAAATTTTGGAAGCATTAAAAGGACCATTTCTTAACAATAAGGTAAAGATAAGTCCACTTTTTTAGCGGTTAATTGCTCTAGATTACAAAAAGTATTTATTGAAATCTCAAATGAAATACTTCACTGTTTGTCTGGCTGTACTTTTGAACTCTTGCTCAGGAGATGATAAAACAATTAAAATCAAAGGGTCAGATACCGAAGTGAACCTTGCTGTATTGCTTGCTGAAAGCTTTCATAAAGTTAATTCAGAAGTGTTTGTTTCCATTTCTGGTGGTGGTTCCGGCTTGGGAATTGCATCCCTGCTTAATGGTACAGCCGATATTGCCAATTCTTCACGAAGTATTAAAAATGAAGAGGTTAGTTTGTTTAAAGTGAAAGGAGAACTGGTCGATTCGTTTATTTTTGCCCAGGATGCAATTGCCTTTGTAGTAGCAAATGACCTGCCCATTGATTCCATTTCAACAACTGATCTTGCCAATATTTTGAACGGGAAAAGTAAAAACTGGTCGGCACTCACAGGGAAGGATTTGCCAGTGAATATTTACGGAAGACAAAGTAATTCCGGAACCCATGATTTTGTAAAACAGAAATTAGGAATAGAATTTACTCCTTATGCCAAACAAATGAATGGCAACGCTCAAATCCTGGAAGCCATCAAAACGGATCATTCAGGGATAGGGTATGTGGGGGCAGGTTATGTCAGCCAAGGGCAAAGCAAAGGAATAAAAGTGTTGTTGATTACCTCTGGAAAAAATGAAAAAGCGGTTTCGCCATTAGATGGATCCATGATTGCCAATGGAAAATACTTTTTTCAAAGGCCCTTATTTCAATATTTCAAGTCCACTTCATCCTATAAAATAAAGCCCTTTCTGGATTTTGAAAAAAGCAAAGATGGGCAGGGAATTATCCAGGCATCCGGTTATTATCCAGTAAAATAGGTATGCAAATCAAGAGCCGGGAAAACACAGATTGGGTTTTGAAACAAGTTTTCAAAGCAACCGGCTTTATTACAATTGGATTGCTGGGAGCCATATTTTTCATGCTTATATATAATAGTATTGCCTTTTTTATTAAAGTCAATCCACTTGATTTTTTTACTGGCTCACAATGGGACCCTGATAATACCAATGGCAAATACGGCATTGCTCCTTTGCTGGCAAGTACAGGTTTGGTGACTTTGGGTGCGATGATCATTGCAGTTCCCATGGGAATACTCACGGCAGCATTCCTCTCAGAACTAGCTGCCCCTAAACTAAAAGCGGTTTTAAAACCCGTGATCGAAATGCTGGCTGCCATCCCATCAGTAGCCATTGGTTTTCTTGGAATTGTGTTGGTCGGTCCGGGCATTACATATCTATTTGGCATTCAAAATGGATTAAATGCTTTGAATGGCTCAATTTTGCTTGCAGTTATGGCACTGCCAACAATCGTCACTATAAGCGAAGATGCGATCAGTGCCGTTCCTAAAAGTCATAAGGAAGCCTCATTGGCATTAGGTGCAAACAAATGGGAAACACTCTTCCAGGTCACTTTGCCATCCGCAGTTCCGGGATTAATTGCCGCAGTCATGCTCGGGCTGGGCAGGGCTTTAGGCGAAACCATGACAGTGTTGATGGCGACCGGAAATGCAGCTGTTATGCCTGATGGGTTTTTAAGTGCCGTCCGCACCATCACTGCAACTATTGCTATTGAAATGGGGGAGGTGCCTTATCAAACCACGCATTATTTTGCCCTGTTTGCTATTGCGGTAGTGCTTTTCATTATTACCCTCACCATCAATCTGCTGGGAGAATATTTTGCAAACAGGTTAAGACGCTTTCATTCCTGATGAAAAAAGTAAAAAATATACTCAATTGGGCGCTTTTTATCGTGAGTACTTTCATTGTATGTACTATTCTTGGACTCATTTTATGGGATATATTTTCCAGAGGTTTCAGCTCTTTATCCTGGAATTTTATCAGCGGTTTTCCTTCAGATGGAATGACAAAAGGGGGCATCCTCCCCGCAATTATCGGAACTCTGTTCCTAACTTTGATTACCACCCTTTTTGCCGTTCCTTTTGGAGTGGCCTGTGCTGTTTATTTAAATGAATACGCCAAACCATCGCTTTTAACGAACATCATCAGGGCGTCCATCAGGAATTTGGCTGGTATACCTTCCATTATTTATGGTTTGTTTGGGCTTGCTTTATTCGTCCAGTCATTGCATTTGGGTACTTCTGTTTTGTCGGCCGGTTTAACACTTGGATTACTTTCATTGCCCTATATTATCACCACATCAGAGGAGGCTTTGAAACGCATTCCAAATAGCATGAGAGAAGCTACATTAGCACTCGGTGCAACTCAGTTTGAAACCATCAAAGACGTAGTTTTGCCAAAAGCTTTACCTGGAATTCTGACAGGTGTAATATTGACCATGTCAAGAGCTGCCGGCGAAACGGCCCCAATCTTATTTACAGGGGTTGCATTTTATATCAACGGGCTTACTACTTCATTTAACCAGGAATTTATGGCTTTGCCTTACCATTTGTACATGCTTTCTACCCAACATCAAGCTATAGAACAGGTCAGGCCATTGGCCTATGGTACAGCTTCCGTGTTGATTTTACTAGTGTTTGGCCTGAACATGATTGCTTTTTATATCCGATTTAAACACAGAGAACAAGATTGAAATGGACGAAATAAAACTATCTGCGCATAACCTGAATATTTTTTTTGGAAAGAAACAGGTCCTCAAGAATATCAATATTGACTTTCCTGTTAACCAGGTCACTGCCCTGATAGGGCCATCCGGATGTGGTAAGTCAACTTTGCTCAGGACTTTCAACCGGATGCATGACCTGGTCCCGGAAGCAAGAGTGGAAGGAGATGTGAAACTCGACAACCTTAACATTTACGACAAGAAAAGTTCTGTCACGGAAATACGAAAGCGGATTGGGATGGTATTTCAAAAACCAAACCCTTTGCCTAAAAGTATTTACGAAAACCTATCTTACGCGCTGAATATTCACAATTTTCCTAAAAACGAAATTCCCGATTTAATTGAAAATGCTTTAAAAGAAAGTTACTTGTGGGAGGAAGTAAAAGATGAGTTGAAAGAACCAGCAGTAAAACTATCTGGCGGCCAACAACAAAGATTATGCATTGCCAGGGCAGTAGTACTTCGACCAGAAGTTATTTTAATGGATGAACCATGTTCTGCCCTTGACCCGATCAGCACAAATAAGATTGAAGAACTTATTACAGGTTTAAAAAACAAATACACCATTGTGATCGTGACACACAATATGCAGCAGGCGCAAAGGATTTCTGATAAAGTAGCCTTTATGTACCTTGGTGAACTGGTAGAATATAACACCTGCAATAACATTTTTAAAAACCCACAAAACGAGCTTACCAAAAATTATGTGAGCGGGCATTTTGGGTAGGATTTCGTATTTTCTTAAGGCTCATCCGCTTATACAATAGTTTATGCCGGTAATGTATAACGTTCATGAATGAGGTGAAAAATTGCTTTTCTTGAAACCGTTGCATTTTTTTCCTGTTCTTCAATTTTTTCTGTTCTCATCGAAAGGTCTCCATCTTTTACAGCCTCTCTAAACCATTTGGAAAAATCCTTATGAAGGAGATGGTATTGCCAGGTATCATCGTCTACTCCTGTTCCCATCTGTACAAAAGCCATTAAATTATTGGCCTTTAAATTCAGTTTGTTTTCAGGGCCTTTAAAATAAAAACTATTATAATCCATATCACCAGTAGCATACTTCCTCTTGTGCCTATGTAACAATTGACTTGGCATGGAGCATCTGATCGGGAATATTTTATTCTGGTCTTTTTGCCATACCAATGCTTCACCTTTTTTTAAAACTATACTTTCAGGCATGTTTAATTCCAAATGAATGAGGGATTCAAACTCAGCCATTAGCTGGAATGGAGTTTGGCCAATCATAATTGCAATATTGACCCGTTCTAAAAAAGTGTGGCTTATCAGATCAGGCTTTGTGGTAATTACGAAAAAATTTTTAAAATCTTCTGGAAAATTAAAGGAACTGTCTGCAGCTTCTTTAGGAACCAGATGATGTGCCTCGTCCATAATTATAAAGTGTGGGTGGCCAGTATTTTTTCGCAACTCGATTACAGCAGCCAACAATTTATTGAAAAATGCCGGACGGTCACCAAGAGCAATTGCTAATATGCAAACTACCGCGTTCTCTACTGAATTGGAAAGTAATTTTATAACTTGTTCGATCAGTGGCGGCTGATTAGTGTCACCAATGGTAATTACACCTGGAAGGTCCAAATAATCACCTTCGGGATCGATCAGGCAAAACTGGTATTGTTTAGCCAGTAACTTTTCCAGAAATGCCGCTATGAAAGTCGTTTTTCCTGAACCCGAAGTGCCAGCCAGCAACAGGCTATTTCCATAAGGACTTATTCCATATACAGAATCATCAAAACTTTGACCCAGTTCGAGGTTGTGCCTCGATAGACTTTCATCCAAACTTTTAAGATCATCCCGGATTATTTGATCTATTAGTTCGGCTACACCTTCACCATGATGATTGCTGGTTGTCCAATCTGCAATATCTTTTATCTGCGGCAATGCATTCTGTACTGCAACAGCACATTCTGCTACCTGTAACATGGCGTTATCATTTTCCGCATCCCCAACCGCAACCGTATTATGTTCTGAAATAGCTAGTTCTTTTAATGCCTCATGTAATCCTTTTGCTTTATTTATGCCAGGTGGCAAAACCATCACTGCTCCTTTATTAAAAATTACCTGATATTCCAAACCAGTTTCTTTAATTGCATTCAGTACGGTGCTTTGATGAGGTTCCCAGGTAGCAACAATAACCCGACCAACAGAAATCGGAATATTTTGGTCTTTTAGTTTTTGAATAAATACCTCCGGTGGCCGTTCTCCTAAGTGCCTTTCTTCTAAAGTTGCCGGGCGATAAATTAAAGCACCATTTTCTGCAACGATAAGGTCGAAAAGGGTATGCTCCGGAAACACCTTTTGCAAATCTTCCAGTTCTCTACCAGTAACCAGAATAAGCTTTCTTCCGCTAGATTTCAACCTTTTCAAAGAGTCAATGATATTTGTTGCTACCTTTTCATCGTGGGCAAGTGTTCCGTCGTAATCTGTGGCGAGTACATGATAGCGCATAAAGTTTTCATTGAGGATAAGAAAAGTAATTCATCAAGAATAGTACCACCACTTTATAATGTCTTGATTGTCAAACAAATTCCCTCCAGGGTAATCCACAGCTGGAAACTACCTAATATGTTCTTTCGAAATCTGTTTGGATATAATTTCTTCTAAGCTCTGTCTTCTGACAAACTTTGGAAGTAGATTGAACGGGAAATTTTTAAAATATACTTCCCTCTCAGGAGACAGGAAATAGGAAGTTAATTTGAAGAATATAATTTGCTTCGCTTCAGACCGAAATAGGTGAAACAATAATTTTTCTGTAGCTATTTCAATGAAAAATAACATTGCTTCATAGAATAGTGGTAAACGGTAAACATCATAATGAAATCATGAAAATATATAATTGGTTTTCAATTTTTCAGCACCTCAATTGAACGATATTTGATATCTCACTTTCTTATTAAAAATACTTTTTGAATTTTATTGATGAGAACATCGAATCTAATTTTAAAATTAGTTGATGTTGATTTTATGGGTTTTTACGGATTATATGCCGTTTTAATACGAAGGACGAGTCTATTCCCATGTAAAATCTTGGTCTAAGTAAAATAAGTTAAAAATAATAAACATCATCAATTATGACATCCACTGTAAATAATAAATTTTTGGAATCCTATTTCCCAAAAGTAATTTCAGAAATAAAAGGGTTTGCCGTTTTTATGATGGACACTAATGGAATCATTTGTACCTGGAATAAAGGATGTGAAGATTTAAAAGGATTTAGTTCAGAAGACGCAATAGGAAAAAATTATATTTCGCTTTTCCCAGGCTTTTTAGATATAAAAGAAATGCCTTTAAAACAACTTCATGAAGCAGCTGAAAAAGGAAGATATGAAACTGAAGATTGGAGAATAAAGAAATCCGGAGAATTATTCTGGGCATATATTGTATTAACCAAAGTGACTGATAATAATGGAAACCACATTGGTTTTTGTAAGATCATGCAGGATTACTCCACGAAAAAGAAATATGAAATGGAGCTCAAGCAAAAGAATGAGATGCTAATAGCAACTAACTTTGATCTTGATAATTTTGTGTATACAGCTTCTCATGATCTCAAAGCACCACTTAACAATTTACAAGGATTAATATCAAATCTTGAAGATATTTTAATTCATCCGCAAACGGAAAGTGAATCATTAGACACACTTATAATTTTTATCAAGGATTCTATAAAAAGATTTAAATCAGTGATTACTGAGATGGCCACAATTGGTGTAACTCAGGCTGAGGAAGAACAAAAAAAATCACAATCTTTTAATGAAGTTATTGAAGAGGTCATTAAAAGTCTTGCAGATGAAATCCTGCAAGCACAAGTACAGATAGAGGAAGAACTATGGGAGCCATTAATAAATTTTTCGAGAAAAAATTTGCGTTGTATAATATATAATCTTGTTTCCAATGCAATTAAATATAGGTTCCCTAACCGAAAACTAGAAATAAAAATTACGACTAAGAAAGAGAAAAAGTATATTGTTATTAGCGTTTCAGATAATGGGGTCGGAATAAAAGAAGAGGATAAAAAAAAGGTATTTTCTTTATATCAAAGATTGGACAATGCCGCAAATTATGTCGAAGGAACAGGTGTAGGCATGGCAATTGTTGCAAGGATTGTGGCTCGCAACGCAGGAAAAATACAAATTGATAGCGAACCAGGAATAGGAACTACATTTAATATTTATCTTAAGAGTCTTAAGATAAATTAAGTGCAGCTGCTAAACAGTTTAATTTCTCTGGAATTTTATCGAGAGGCATAACAAAATCAATACAACCTGATTCTTGTGCGCTAAGTGGCATGAAGTCAACTTCAGCAGACATGTCCTGGGTAAAGGTTTTCCCTCCATGTGCTTTGATGTGTTTGCATCCTTCAGTTCCATCGCCATCATACCCGGAAAGGACTATTCCTATGGCACGTTTTCCCATTGCTTCTGCTAAAGAAATAAAAAATACATCTTCTTGCTTGTTCCTTCCCGTTCGTGGAGAGATGACCTTGAATGTGTAATTTTCAATGAGCAAATCTGCATTCGAAGGAATAACGTAGACGTAGTTTGCCTGAATCTGCATTGCATCTAAAGCCACTCTTACAAACATTTTGGTGTGCCGAGACAGAATCAGGGCTAATTGGCTATGGGCGGTGGGGCTCATGTGAGAAATAATAACGAAAGCCATGCCTGTATTAGACGGCAATGCATCCAAAAGTGCCTTATATGCATTAAGTGCACCGGCTGAGCCACCAATGCCAACAATCAATTTGGGTCGCAATGCTCCCATAATTACTGTTGTTCGCTTCTCCTGATTTTCATTATTCACCTTTATCTTTTTTTGCTAATTTTTGACCCTCAGAAACATTTTTGCCAACCTTCTTTTCCTTGTTGGCTATCTCCATAGATTTACCATCCATTGGTATTAAATTAATTCCATCATCACTCAAAATTAGTTTATGAACATCACTGTCGTGGCCCGTGCCACGGGACTTAACAATGAAAAGTCCCCGAATCCGTTTTTTGCTTACATCTTCTTCTAATTCTCTCACTACTATCCAGGTGTCTATTAATGAAGATACTCCAATTTCTCCGCTCGTATCATTTTGTGCAGCAGAAGAAACAAGGCTTGTAAAAAAGCTGGTAATGCCATTTGATTTTAAAAGATCAATCATGCGTGTAATCATAGATCTGATTTCACGTTGGTCACCTTCTCCAATGAGACTAGTGAGGGGATCTATAACCACTGCTTTTGGTTTAAATTCTGCAATAAGCTTATATAAATCGAGCAAATGCATCTCTAAACCAACGAAGGAAGGCCTTGTAGATACGATCTTTAAGAGTCCCTTTTTTATCCATGGTTCAAAATGAATCCCAATCGAACTCATATTTTGAATGAGTTGCCCAGCCGATTCTTCATAAGATAAGAAAAGACAGTGTTCACCACGTTTGCAACTTGCTACTGCGAATGCAGCAGCTAAGCTAGTTTTTCCGGTGCCTGCAGTTCCTGATGCAAGTACGGTACTGCCTCTGGTATAGCCTGGTTTACCACCCCTGAACATTTTGTCTAACGAAGCAATTCCTGTTGAAACTTTTTCCGGTGTACCTGGTTGATCAAGCCCAGCCGATGTGATTGGAATAACTGAAAGTCCATTTTTATCAATTACGAAAGGATATTCATTTGTTCCATGTTTTGAACCACGGTATTTAACAACTCTCACCCTTCGGATCGCAATTTGTTGACTAACCCTGTTATCCAATAAAATAATACAATCGGAAATGTATTGCTCCAGACCATGACGGGTATAGGTTTC
>JACMRH010000274.1 GCA_014376535.1 Cytophagales bacterium
ACGGCTTGCCCTGGAAAAAGAGAAGCGGTATGCCCATCATCGCCCATTCCTAATAAAATAAGGTCGAATTGTCCGTCCTTACCCGTTATATTTTTAATAGATTCTTCGTATTCCAAAGCATAAGCCTCAGCTGAAACGCCTTCCTTGTACATTGGAAATATGTTGTTTTTTGGTATACTAACATGACTTAGCAGGGTATCGTATGCCATTTTAGCGTTGCTGCGTTCGTCATCAAGAGGTAGCCAGCGTTCGTCACCCCAAAAAATAAAAATCTTTTCCCAATCAATTTTTGTTTTGTAAGGAGCTGTTGCTAATAGGGTATAGAGTGCTACAGGTGATGAGCCACCGGTAAGTGCAACCACAAATCGACCCCTTTTCTCTATTGCATTTTGTGAAGCAGCCACGAATATATTGGCAGCCTGACTTGTTATTTCTTCTTTATTATTAAATATACGTACCATCTGCTGTTTCTTTTTATTTTGGCTCTTCTATTTTTTCTACTTCAACTTCTTCATTAAGTGTGTTTGATGCCCAAGAATGCCCCTGACGGGCCAGTAATTCATTTGCTGCATCAGGTCCCCAGCTCCCGGCTTTGTATTTATGTAAACCTGAAGACTTATCATTTTTCCAGGCTTCCTGAATAGTTGTTACCACATCCCAGGCTTCTTCAACCTGATCGGAACGCATGAATAAAGTAGGATCTCCTTGCAAGGCATCTAATAGCAAAGTTTCATAGGCTTCTGGTGATTGAGTAGAGCATGAAAAATAATCGAAAACCATCTCTGCAGGTTTTAGCGAAAGTGATAGACCCGGTTTTTTGGTCATGAACTGCAACCTAATATCCATTGCAGGCTGAATGTTTATTATTAAACGGTTTGGCATCATACCCTCTTTTCCAAAAGAAAAAGTAGAATGGGGTACCGGCTTGAACTGTATGACAATTGTGGATTGCTTTTCCTGCATTCTTTTGCCCGTGCGAACGTAAAAAGGAACACCCTGCCAACGCCAGTTATCGAGATAAAACTTCATTGCTACAAATGTTTCTGTATTAGAGTTTGCATCAACTCCTTTTTCTTGCAGATATCCTGGTATAGTTTTCCCTTTTACCGATGCCTTGCCGTATTGGCCCCTCACTGTATAATGTTCTACTTCATCAGGAGTTATGCGGCGTATCGCTTTTAAAACATCAGCTTTACGGTTTCTGATCTCATCTGCTTGTAATGATGTGGGCGCTTCCATTGCTACCATAGTCAAAATTTGCATCAGGTGGTTTTGTATCATATCCCTTAGTGCTCCTGCATCTTCATAAAAGCCACCGCGGTCTTCAACACCTACTTCTTCGGCAACAGTAATCTGTACAGAATCAATGAAGTTACGGTTCCATAGTGGCTCAAACATGGAATTTCCAAAGCGGAAAGCTAGGATGTTTTGCACTGTTTCTTTCCCTAAATAGTGATCTATGCGGTATATCTGTTCTTCTTTAAAGGTTTTTGATAACAGTTTATTTAGCAACTCTGCAGAACTTTTATCGTAACCAAAAGGTTTTTCAATAATAATACGATCTTGGTCGGGATTAGCGGCAAGGTCTAATTTCTTAATATTATTGGAAATCGTTTCAATGAAAGAGGGCGCTATTGAGAGGTAAAAAAGTCGATTGGCACGTTCACCAAAAGACGAATCTATGGCGTCCAACTTTTGTTTCATTAGCAAGTATGAGTCTTCTTTGTCGATATCATTTTGCAAATAAGTTATATGAGAAGCAAATAGCTCGAATTCTTTTTCGGA
>JACMRH010000275.1 GCA_014376535.1 Cytophagales bacterium
CTCTCTAGAGCAAATAAGGCAGGAAGAAGTTGCCAGACATTTAAAACAGTTGACTGAAAAGGAGATAGAGTTAATTGAAACGGTGACCAAAAGCCTGATGCAAAAAATAATTAAGTTTCCGGTCCTTCAACTTAAAGCGGCCTGTAAAAGAGGCGAGCAGGATGAAATGATAGACATATTGAATGATTTATTTGATCTGGAGAAAACAACTAAAATCGAGAATAAATAAAAAAGATAAATCTGAATGTATTTAAAAGCCCTGAAAGAACTTTCTTTCAGGGCTTTTTTTTAGTGTTAATTGTTGTAATTATGGGCAGGTTACTGAAGTGCTGGTTAAAGTGCCAGTGTCCCCAACAGCAACTTTCCAACATCCACCATTTGGCGATTTCATAATCATACCTTGATTTGCATCTTCTAGATATACAGCACCTTTGACATGGAGCTGGGTCTTAGGAGTTAAGGTCCCTATTCCAACATTTCCATTATTAGAAATAAGCATGCGAACAGGTGTTTCCTGGTTTACAGGAGCTCCAACTGCAAACTCAATATTTGCTGTGCCAGCAGAAGCACTTAAATTAATTCCGTTTGGGCTATTGCTTCCCAAAATAGTTCTTCCACTCCAGAAAGGAAGAGTAGAAGGAAAGTATGTATTGTTAAATACCTGTAAAGCAGCTCTATCGGTTCCACCCACCGTTAATCCAATACCACATATAGCATCCTGAGAAGTACTTTGATTGCTTAATTCAATAGGGTTTCTTTCTATTCCTGTAAAGTTACCATCAATATGTAATTTGGTTACTGGGTTGGATGTTCCAATCCCTACCCTATTATTATAATTTATACCAACCGAATTGTTGCTCCATTGACTGTTGCCGGTAAGAGTGGAAAGGTCAACACTATTTCCTTGCGAAATGGATAGTAAACTTCCAGCTAGTGTTAATTTTTGATTTTCTGTTTCAACAGTTTTTGCACTTAATGCAAATGGAACTGATTGCAAATCTGAAGTAACGTTAAGGCTATATCCATTGCCATCAGGATCGATTTCAGATTTGAGAAGTTTTTTGGTAGCATCAGTCCAAATTATACCAGCAAATATTCCACTTATTACAGTTCCTTTGCCAACAGGAAGAGCAAATAAACCAAATTGGTTTGTAGAAAGGTTATGTGATTCAGAATAAAGAGTAGTTTGGTTGGTACCAGATTCTGATAATATGCTCAACCTTACTTTAATTGCTTTGTTTGCAAGCGGATTTCCACTGAGGTCTCTGGCTATACCTTGATAGTTAAATGCTTGTGGAATCTGGGCCAGTAAAACCTGGCTCGATACTAAAAATAATAATAAAATCTTTTTCACAACTTAATTTAGTTTAGTTTTTAACAATTTTAAATTTTTTCACAACTTTATTCCCATCTGCATACAGTTCTACATGGTAAATGCCAGGACTCAGGTCTTCAACATTAAGTTTAGATTCTGCTGAAAGTGTTTCTATTACCTTATTACCTGTAATCCCAAATATAACTACCTTTTTTACCTCATTTCCAGCTAAATCCCAATAAATGTAACTGGAAGTAGGATTTGGATATACAGAAAAAGAATATGTCTCGTTTTCTTGATTAAAATTTGAAACTGCCAATGGTCCGGCAAGCTTTTGAGGTTGCAAAAATCCGGTTGTGTAGGAATTGATGTTCGTAACCATTAACTCCCCAATGTTAAAATCAATTATTGTGGAATTGTTTTTCAATGTACCTTCTGTAGTATTTACAACATTCAGCACAGGCCCGCCTCCATAAGCAAATCCTGAGATTGCTGAGAAAAGTCCAAAAAATACAGCTTTTACATTCATATTTATCTTGGTTTTATTTATGATTGATATAGTGATGAAAAGGTTGCCCGTAATTAAAAAAAATTATTGTGGATAATGGTATCAATACATACATCCTATAGAAAATATTTTGGCTAGTTTCTTAAATTTGATACTTGAACTACCTAATGCGAACACCCCTGCTACTTTTCCTCAAAGTTACAATTGTACTTTTAGTTAAAGGTCAGCCTGTGTTACAAGTTGTTGCCTGCAGTGGTGGATCTGTTGGCAGCACGAACCTGTTTTTAGATTTTACAGTAGGGGAAGCTGCAATTCCATTTTTAAATAATTCAAAAAGTAGTGTGAACGTAGGATATATTCAAATACTTGACTTAAAGTCTGTTATTACGACCGAACCTTTTCCTGCCACACAATTGAAGGTGTTTGAATTTATTTCCCCGAACAATGATGGAAAAAACGAAACACTTACAATAAATGGTATTCACCTTTATCCTGATAATGAACTTATTATTTTTGATAAAGAAGGAGCGTTGGTTTATAAAAAGAAAAACTATGATAACTCCTGGGATGGAGGTTCGCTACCTTCAGATAATTATTTTTATATTTTAATCGCCAACAAGAGTCTTGAATTAAAGGGAGGTTTAGTCCTTACAAGATGAAATTTTCTATCTTTTTGTTCCTGACTATTTATCTGCACGCCATTTCATTCGGTCAGACATTAGTTCATTTTTCTCAATTCCAATTAAATAAGGCATTATATAATCCTGCTGCGGCTGGGATCAACAATACTGTAAATGCAACCTTGTTCGTTCGACGCGAATGGACATCTTTTCCTGGGGCTCTTCAAAGTAATGTATTGATAGGCGATATGCCAATAAATCATGAAAGAATGGGCATTGGAATAAGAATTGGACAGCAAAACGTAGTAGCAAACAATAACTTAGAAGGGCATATAATGTACTCCTATAAAATAAATATGGGGAAAGGAAAATTGGCATTTGGAATGAATGCTGGTATTATGCAATATCAATTCAATTCATCAAAGCTGGCCATAATGGATGATGACGACATTCTACTGTCATCAAAGCAAAATACCGTTTACCCAGACCTGGGTTGTGGATTATTTTATGTTAAAAACAAGTTTAGTTTAGGATTTTCAGCGTTGGGCTTGATAA
>JACMRH010000276.1 GCA_014376535.1 Cytophagales bacterium
CAACCCAGTTAAGTGATATTTGATGCCAAACTGTATCTAAAGGCAGATAATAAGTTCTTTGTAAAAGTCCGTCAATAAAAACCTGAATAATTGGGATTTTCTGCTGTGAGGTATCAGGAGTTTGTTTTGCAAATTCTTTATGAATATTTGATACCCATAAGGATATCTCATATTTTTCATTTTTAGTAACTGGAATAATACTCCTATAGGCAATTTTTGTTGAGTCTGTATTGCCATCTACAATGAGCATTTTACCAGATCCGTTCGTTTTATCTTTTTGATTTATGTATGCCGAAAGATAGTCAGCCGGATTAGAACTTACCGTATAAGAACTATTTTTAAAAGTAGAAGTAGTGAAGTTGTAGTCACTTTGAAAACCTTGATTGCCAAGCTCAAAATCACTATTTTCAATTAAATTTACGTTTGAAAACTTAGAGTTAGCTTTATATAATGAAGTATATAATGGTTTTACTGTCAGATATTTAGAAGTATCAAGCAATAATCCGGTAGAATCTGTCCACCCTTCAAATTTGCCATTTGTTATTGCTTCAATACTAAGGTAACCTTCTTTACAAGTGCCTTTTTGTTCTAAGGACAATACACAGGAACCACACTGTGATAAACAAATTTGGACATTTAAGAGCCAGAACACTAGAAGGGCGAAAACGGAATTTTTGCTTGCTTTCAACATTATCTTATAATTGTTACCTGGCCAAATTCCTTAACTCCATTATTTAATTCAATGATGTAAGCATATAGCCCAGCATCAAGTACTTTACCTGAGGTTGAAGTTCCCTGCCATTCAAAATTTTCCTTGCCTGTAGAATTCAATTGAAATACAATTTCTTTACTGGAATTGTAAATATATAAGCTATAATTTAAATTTTCTTCTACAGGAATTTTCCATACTTCTCCAATCTCAGGATTAAAAATAAATTTATTTTGCTTGCAATCTTTTTCAGGAATTATAAAGGAGTTCTCTTGAACACATCCATTTGCATCTTTTATTATAAACTTATGTGTACCTGGATGTAAGCCGTAGCTGATACCAATTTCGGAAAATGAATTTCCATCATTTTTACTGAACTGGTAAGGTCTTTTTCCACCTTCTACAGCAGATATTTCTGATAGATCAATTTTTCCATCTGAAGCATCTTTGCAAGTGCCACTTATTTTGGCGTTTACTGCCAATTGGAAGTTTAAGCAAGGATTTTTATCAATATTTGAAACAGAATTATCAGTGATCAGTTTTAGATGATTATCATTCTGTGTAGTTGGAACTATATCATCTACTATATCCAATTTTTCTGAAATGGTATTAAAACTTGATGTGTCAACTTCTATTGGTTCTTTGTATGATCTTATTTTGGTAATACCTAGTGGAGACTTTTCTTTGAACTTATCAATTTTTAAGTCAGGACTTTTAAAAGAGTTATCTAATTGCTGTTGAGGTAAATCTTTGACAAAAATTTCGCTGGCAGTGTTTTTATTACTTTGATAAACATATACTAAAATTGAACTAAGGATCAGTGCTGAAATACCAACAAATACTTTAAACCTAAAGCTTTGCAAATCTTTAGCCTTAATATCTGATTTAATTTTTTCTCTTAATTGTTGTTCTGTGGCTCCTGAAATAACAGTATTAACAATTTGTTGAATTTCATATTCTTCCTTAAATGACTTGTCCTCTATCAATCTTTGTTCAAATTTCAGTTTTTCTTCTAGTGAAAGACTTCCATTGATATAAAGATCAATAAGTTGCGATATTTCTAATTCTGGCCTCAATTTCTTATTAAATTCATCAATGAAAGATCGCTTTTAACAATTTTGGTCAAATACTGTTTGCAACGGTAATGATTTGTTTTAACTACATCTTCGCTGCTATAGCCCATTAGGAGGCTAATCTCTTTCATGCTTCTTTTTTCATAGACATAATACTGCAATATCTTCCTGCATTTTTCATCGAGCCTATCAAATACTGATTTCATAGCGATCGCTTTTTCTTGTGAAATTAAATCAGAAAGTTGATTACTCGAATCCTCTCTTTGTTCGTAAATTTCAGTGTTATCGTAATAAACCATTCTTCTCTCTTTCTTTGCTTTGTCAATCCAAAGGTTTCTGGCAACAGTGTAAATAAAAGCGTCTATATCTTTTTCAACATCGAATTGATTATTTTTAACATATTTAAAGAAAATTATAACTGCATCCTGGAATATATCATTTGCTTCGTCCTTAGTTCCATTATTCTTTTTGATATAACCTCTCACTTTAATTAGCGTATGGTCATATAAATAAGACAATGCTTTGGAATCATTCCCTTCTTGAATGCACCTTATTATTTCTTTCTGATTAATTACAGCCATTCTTTGTAGCTACGATTAATATCTTGAAAAGTAAACATCAGATTCACATCTATTTTGAAAGTATATATTGGAGGAGTTATAATTACAAATATATTTGGCACTAATTATCCGAAAAAAGTAAATTAAGCATTTGAAAATTCACTTTTTTATACTGTTCATCATTTTTCCTTATAATTCTGTCATCTGTCAGTCTAGTGACAATGCACCTGTAGTTTATGATCAATTTTTTAAGAATTATTTTTTAGTAAACCCTGCTATAAATAATGCTGATAATAAGTTAGATATTTCATTAGGCAATAGAACGCTAACAGGTTTGTTTGAAGGTGTAAACAGGTTTTATGCTGACGGAAATATTGTATTCAGTCCAAAGAGTGAAAATAGATATCATTCAATTGGATTGTTAGCGATGAATAATAAAGATGGTGAATATATTAGCAGATCAAGAGCTTATGCAAGATACGCATACTATACATCTATTTCTGAAAATGCCTCTTTATCTGCTGGGATAGCTTTCGGTTTTATAAATTATAGTTTTAAAGCTTCGCCTGCAAGTGGGGGAGGAAATTCATTTTCTCCGGATGCCAATATAGGTTTATGGTATCTAAGAGATAACTTTAAAGTAGGAATTTCTTATCAGCAAATAACCAGGCCGGTATTAAAACCTGTAAGCCAGCAATTTCAATTAGATCCATATTTGAATTTTAACATTATTTACAAATTGAAAATACAACAACATATTGAATTAGAGTCACATTTATACTATCGTTATCTTCAGGATTTCCCTTTTTATTTCGAATTTTCTCCAATATTATCATTTTACAATAAGCTGGAAACAGGTGTGAATTATAGGCAAAATCGGGGGTTTGCCATTTTACTTGGATTAAAATCTATAGCAATTGGAAATAACCATTTTCGCTTTTTGGCTTCCTACTTACTAAGTACCAGAAAGTTAACAACTATAAATGATGGAATTTTGGAGTTTTCCTTTGGATACTCTTTGCCAAATTAGAAAATTATTGAATTGTGATAGAAACTCAAACAATTTTACTCTAAAAGTTGTTCTATTCAAGCTGAAACAGCTTTACTACCAACCGAAAATATGGATAACACATCTGGAAGCATTGATAAAAATTACGAGAAACTAACTTCAGAAGAAGAAAGAATTATAGTTTATAAAGGTACTGAACGACCAGGAACGGGAAAATATCTTTACAATAAGGCAAAAGGCATTTATGCTTGCCGAAGATGTAAATCTCATTTATATTCATCTGAAAGTAAATTCGATTCACATTGTGGCTGGCCAAGTTTTGATGAGGAAATACCAGGTGCAGTTAAACGAATTGCAGATCCTGATGGGCACAGAATTGAGATTATTTGTGCAAAATGTGGAGGGCATTTGGGCCATGTCTTTATTGGAGAAAGATTGACACCTAAAAACACCCGTCATTGTGTTAATTCAGTTTCTATGGAATTTATACCTGCTGAAAATTGATTACGGATTTTAATATAAAACCGTAATTCCTATCAGTTTATTTCCACTATTTACATCCGCAACAAAAAAACCATTTGTAACCTTACCTTTGTCAGTTGACCCATCCCAGGATGCAGGAATTGCCAATGTTTTTATCACATTTCCTCGCTTGTCATATATAATTACCTTCCCCGTATCAGCGAAATAATAGCTGTCAGCAGAACCATCATTATCCGGGCTTATTAAAACTTCCTCACATTCTTTAACAGGCATTGTTATAACAGTAGGATATGAATAAGAACAACCATTTTTAATATTGACTTTTAATTTATATGAGCTTTCTGATAATCCTTCAAAGATTCCTGTTGAGGATTTTATATATTTTGAACTTAACGTGGATAGTAACTCATAAGTAGCAGGAAAATTTGGTGAGCCATAACCACTTATAACGATTAATCCTTTGGACAAACAATTGATTTCTGTAGAATTGACGGTAATAACTGAAGGATCAAAACAAGGTAAAACCTTGACCGTGAATGTGTCAGTTTTTAGGTATACCGTAGGGAAATATGAGTTTTTAATTGTTAGGTAATATTTACCTCCATCTTTCAATTCAGCTTTAGAAAATACAAGCGAATCTGTTGGTTTTGAACTGATTAAATTGCCGTCCTTGAACCATTCATAGCTCATCCCCTGAACGTTTCTGTCTATTCCTGAAAAAATAGTAAAAGGTTGAGACTGGTTAGCTTCTGTAGTTTTACCTACTTTTAATTGTTTGTTTGGCATCAGTTTAAATATTGTATCATATTTTGAAATGTTAATAAGCTTGATTGTTTCACTAAAAGTGATAGGGTTATTGTAAAGTCTTACATTTTGAAGTTGAGTACATTTACTGAAATCAGTCAAGTTAGAAATCTGGTTATCATTAAAATAAGCTATGTTTAATTTGGGTTTTAAACCTAGTTCAGGAGTCTTTCTTAAATTATTGTAGGATAAATCAAGATTTGATAGTTGTGTAAGAGCATTTAAGGTCGGAACTTCCACTAATCGATTTTTCCAAGCGTATAGAGTTTCTAGAGATGTTAACAAATTGACATTTGGAAGGTATTTTAAATTATTGTAGGTTAAATTAAGTGTAACAAGGTTTTTTAGATTACTTAAGTCTGGAATGGTATCTAATTGGTTTGTATGGACATACAATGTTGTTAAAGAATCATTTTTACTCAGATCAGGCAAATTCTTAATCTTGTTGCGTTGAGCATTAAAAATCTTCAGTCTACGTTGATTAGATAACTCAGGAAAGGATTCCAATTGATTATCAGATACATCAATAACTTGTAAGTTTGATAAGTTTGGTATTTGAGGTAGAAGGTCAATATTGTTATTGTTTAACTTTATAGTGGTAACAGAAGTAAAATATTGAAGTCCTTCAGCAGATTCAATATTCATGTTGGTGCATGATAGTGTTCCCTTTACTTTTGCAGCTTCAGAGACTATAAGTTGATTAGTAGAGTTGATTGTTGTAGGAAAATTAGTTTTTAAACATTTGGTAAAATTACTGTCTGGTAATGATACCGTTTGTCCTATAACCTTGCCGAAGCAAATCCAAAGAAATGTAAATAATATTATTTTATATTTTTTCATTATGGTGTTACAGTAATTTCACCATGTTTAACGGTTCCATCAGTATATTTTAAGTAATAGATAAAGTATCCTGATTCAATGTTACCACTATTTGTGATTCCATTCCATTCAATCTTTTCGTTCTGCCTAAACTCCTTTAGATAAAGAACTTCCCCATTTTTAGTCAATACACTTAAAGCCACCGGAATCTTAGTTTCACCAAGTTCTAATATTTCTCCTATTGAAGGATTAAAGGATTTTTCTTCTTCTAAACAAACAATTTCTTTCACCACAATATCAGAATATCTCTTCTCACAATTATTTACATCAGAAATAACAACATCGTATTTTCCTTTGGAAACCTCTTGAGAATTGTTTTCTTTTTTATCAGCAGTCAATATTTTAAAATGGTAAGGAGCTTTTCCTCCTTTAAAACTATTAACATAAATAATTCCATTTGATTCATTTGCACATGAGTTTTTAACAGTTACTGAAGCAGTTATACTTAGGTCCTTACAAATGTCAATTGTACTGGTTACAACTTCTTGAGTTTTTATTACTTCAACATCACTTGCTTTCGAATTGAAATTCGTTTTTATATAGGTAGTATCGATTTCAACTTTATTTAATATAGTATCTACATTATTAAAAGTCTTTTTAAGATTTAAAGTCAACCTTTTTTCTTCGTATTTAATGCTTTGAATTTCTGGCTGACCACTTATAATACCTTTAGTTTCTGACTTCTTATGAATAAAAATTGAATCACTTTTGTCTTTAACGACTGTATTAATATTGTTTGTAGATAAAATATAAGTTAGAATTCCTAGAGAAATAATGCCAACTGATGCAACCAACAGCTTTTTAACCAGTATATTTTGCTTGATTTTAGATTGTGTCTGTAATGAAATTGCAGAAATAGTCTGTAATTTTTTATCAGATAAAAGTTGATCTGCAAATTTA
Organism: Cytophagales bacterium; assembly: GCA_014376535.1. Classification (GTDB taxonomy): domain Bacteria; phylum Bacteroidota; class Bacteroidia; order Cytophagales; family UBA9547; genus UBA9547. Next base: position 6,418 of record JACMRH010000276.1, read on the forward strand.
TGAATTTCAAGTTCCGACATTAAGTCAGGATTGGAGGACAATCTTGACTGAAAATCTTCCAGCTGCGCATCTTTTAATCTCCCTTGCAGGAAATCCTGAATTTGCCAATATGTTTCCTCACTCAAATTCATATGCCTTTTAATTTTTTCATTAGAGATGGGTTGTTCTGTATCTCTTTTATTAATTTCTGTTTACATCTCATATGTTGCATTCTTACAGCCTCTACTGAGCTAAATTCCATTCTTAGCATAATATCCTCCATATTCATGTCACTATAAATTGTATAAGACAACAACTCAATACATTTTTCACCAATGGGTGAAAATAAAGAATCAAGAAGGTTGGTGTCAGTCAAATTAACATTAACCCTGTTTTCAAAATTGCTTTCCTCACTTTTTAAATCCGGTACTTCTTCAGTAAAAACGAAACTTTTAAGTTTTTTAACTTTATTAATCCATCTAAAAACGGCGATTTTATATAAGTATCCATATATATTATACTTGGTATCAAACTCCTGCTTTATTACCTGTTCATAAAATATTATAAGTGAATCATGAAATACATCATAAGCATCTTCTCTGTTCCCATTGTTTTTTACAATGTAATTCTTGAGCTGAGGAAGAACTTTTTTGTAAATCAAAGGAATTACTTCTTTGTCCTTTCCCTGCCGAATAAGTTCTAGAATTTTACTTTCTTCTATTTCTTTCAATCTTAATGAATACAGTTGTGTAAAAATTAAATAACGGTAATTTTAAAATAAATTTTAAAATATCTGTAAAAATTAAACTTTTTCGCTTTTGTTAAAGTAGATGTTATGTTTGTAGTATCTAGGTAATTTTTAATTATGCTATTAATTCTTGGGCGGGTAATATTAATTTTTCTTGCCATAGGAGGATGGGCTCAAAACAGTTTTTATTATCCCAACAGCTTCAATGCTTATTTTTTGAATTTTTCACAGATTACTCCATCTTTCATTCCGAATGAGGGCAAAATGGAGCTAACTAGCGGATACAAATCTTTAACAGGAGCTTTCAGAAAAATATCCAGTTATCACTTTACTGCTGCCAGAATATTTAAAAGAAATGACAATGCACATTTGTTCAGAGTTCAATTTTACAATGAAAAAGAGGGGACCTATATTTCAAATCCAAGGGCATATGCAAACTATGGATATCAATTATCTTTAAATGATAACTTTAAACTTATTTCAGGTATAAGCCTTGGTTTTGCAGGATTATACTACTCAGCACCAAATACAACTCAATCGTCCTTTAATGTACCTGATGGGGCTTTAGGTTTGAGTATAAAATCAGCCTGGATGGAAATAGGTGCCAGTGCATTCCAAATTTTTAATTCCAGTTTTAAACCTCTTTCAAGTACTATAACATTGGAAAGATATTATAACCTTTATGCTAATGCAAAAAAAGAATGGCCAAGTGATTGGATTTTAAAATGTTACGGATTATATAGGATTTTACCATACACAGAGCCTGATATAATTTTATCTGGCACGATTGGCTACACAAAAAACATTGAAGCTGGTATTTCTGTTAGATATAATAGTGGTATTTCTCTGTTTGGCGTTTTTAGTCCGGCCATAGGAGAGGACAGGCTAAAATTATTAATAAATTATAATTCGCCTTTATTTGGACTTGTACCAAAGTACCAAAGTAATATTGAAATCGGATTGGCGTATATAGTTTTGGATAATGGTGAATAAATTAATGAATTATTATGAATGAATTGTCACTTACTACACCAGCATTGCTGTTTCCGAGCATTTCCCTTTTGCTTTTGGCTTATACAAACCGTTATGTTGCCCTAAGTACGCGTATTAGGGCTTTGCACACGCTATACAAAACAGAACAATCGGTTAATATAATTGATCAGATTAAAATACTGAAAGTTAGAATATTACTTATTAGAAATATGCAACTTCTGGGAATAGCAAGTGTTTTTTTTGCTGCTTTTAGTATGTTTCTTATATATTATGAACTTTCAGATTTCGCTCACATATTTTTTGGTCTTAGCCTTGTTATGATGCTTTCTTCTTTGGCTATTTGTGGAACTGAAATTTATCTTTCTAATAAAGCACTGTTTATTCAATTAAAAGATATAGAACATTTAGTAAAGTAAATGAATGGTTGGCATAGTTATTTCTTTTTGCCGTGTCAACAAATGATAAAAGCCATGAACAATAGCAAAAACAACCACGATAATCTTAATGAAGGAGGTAAAAGGGTAGTTAATGATCCTAAAATCACTGAGATAATTGCTAATAACAAGCATACAATTCCTTCGCAATATGAAGAAAAAATTAATGATGGAATAAGAATAGACGATCAGCCATTGACGGATAATCAGAATAGTATAGATCCAAAAAAAGCTTTAGAAGCGGGCAGTAAATAAGCCCGCTTTACCAATCTGTATGAAAATATTCGTTCTCAGGTTTGTCGATTCTTCTGTAAGTATGTGCACCAAAAAAATCTCTTTGTGCCTGGATCATATTAGCTGAGCTTGTTCCTGAAACAATGCTATAAAAGTAAGAAGAGGCTGTAGATAAAACGGGTACAGGAAAATAATTTAAAAGGCTGACAGATACAACTTTAGATAAGTCTGAGTGATTATTTACTAAAATGTTAACAACATCGGGATGAAATAATAACTCTTGTTCACTTTTTAAATCATAACTTATTTTTTCCATTAAAGGTGATTTTATGATGCATCCTCCAGTCCAGATTCTAGCAATCTGGCTTAAATCTAAATTCCAAAAATATTTATCTGATGCGTCCTTCATCATATCAAAGCCAATAATATGATTTATTAACCTGGAAGAAATAAAAGCGGATTTTAGCTCCTCATCCGTTAAACTACTTGGATGGGGAGTTTTTATGATGCTTTTGTAAATTTCACTACCTTTTACTCTTTTCGATTTCAGCATTGAAATCATCCTTGTTTGAACAGAGGTTGCAATCGTACTTAATGGGCTTCCAAGGTCTAAAGCAGCTTTTACTGACCATCCTCCGGTTTCCTTTTGTTCAGCCACATCCAGGATTTTATCCAGTAAAAGTTCATTGCCTTCTTTTATCAATAGAATTTTACTGCTGATTTCTAAAAGATAACTTCCCTCGCCTTCCACATTCCATTTATAAAAAATATTGGAAATTTTATCAGGAGTGTACTGAAGCATAAACCTCATTAGGTAATAAATTTCCGCAATTATCTGCATTTCAGCATATTCAATACCATTGTGGACCATTTTTATGAAGTGGCCGGCTCCTTCCGGGCCCACATAGGTACTGCATGGTAAATTATTTAGATCTTTAGCAGAAATCAGGTCTATGTATTTTGATATTTCTTTGTAACCTTCCAATGGGCCTCCCGGCATAGTTGAGGGACCTGTCCTAGCACCTTCCTGACCGCCTGAAATCCCAATACCAAGAAATAATAGATTCTTTTCAGCTAAATACACTACTCTTCTTTTGGTGTCAGAAAAATGAGAGTTGCCTCCATCCATAATAATATCACCAGGTTCCAGAAAAGGAATTAGTTTGGAAATAACATCGTCAACAGGCTTACCAGCATTTACCATCATCAATATTTTCCTGGGTTTTTCTAAAGATGATATAAACTGTTCAAAATCATCAAATCCTTCTGAACCTGGGTTTTCAGTTGAAAATTTTTGGGCTAGGTTCACTTCTCTTCCAGGAACTTGCCTGTTAAAAACAGCCAATTTTATACCATTATCTACAAAATTCAAGGCCAGGTTTCTCCCCATTACTCCAAGGCCAATAATTCCAAATTGATTAAGATTCATTTTGATAAATTTCATTAATAATCTCCTCCACAATATTTTCAGGACTTTTTTTTATAGAAATAGTTAAGGCACCATCAGGATATTCTAAAGTTTCAAATTGAGAATTTAAAAGATCTGGTGACATAAAATGCCCTTTCCTGTTGTTCAGCCGCTCAGAAATCAATTCAGCCGAACCTGATAAATGTACCCAAATAATGGTTGAAGGTAAATTTCTTTGTAATAATTCCCTGTATTGTTTTTTTAAAGCTGAGCAGGCCAATATGGCCCCACCTTTATTCTGTTGATCTGTTAAAACCTCAGAGATTAATGAAAGCCAGGGTATCCTGTCATCATCATTAAGAGGTATTCCTTGGTTCATTTTTAATTTATTCTCGTCGTTGTGAAAATTATCTGCATCCAGGAATGGAAGGTTTAATCTGGTGGCAAGTATCTCGCCAACAGTCGATTTTCCACAACCAGTAACCCCCATAATCACAATAATCATCTTGAATGTAATTATAATTCAGTTTGGAATTCCTAAAAATATCACACCATGTATTTTACTTTATATAAATTCCCCTTTGATAGTTGGATTATATGCATATTACAGAATATAATATCGAAAAATGAACACTTATTTAAAAATAATAAAATTTTATTTTGATAAAAGGTATTTACACGTACTTTTGTATTCACAATATGTGTGTATATAAAGGAAAAGGCGCAGGTTTCATATTAAAAATTTTAAAGTTAACAAATTGTTAATTTGCAGCCTTGCACATAATTATTAATATTGCAACTTAGATTATAAGCATTAAACACAAATCTTAAATAAAATGGAACAAAAAGGATCATCTCTAAAGTCAGTATTCGCAGGTTTAGTAATTGTTATCTGCTTAATTGTTGCACATTTACTTTTTTACTTCGTTATGGGAGCACCTTCCAATTTCGATGCTGACGGCCATCCTCTTCCTGGAAATACACTGGGTATAATTTACAAAGGAGGATTTATTGTTCCTATCTTGATGTCATTTTTATTAATTGTAATCACTATATCCATTGAAAGGTTTTTGACTATAAATAAAGCCACCGGAACAGGTTCTGTGGAAGGGTTTGTAAGAAAAATACAATCTTATCTTTCTTCAAATGATGTAAATAGTGCTATAAAAGAATGTGATACTCAACAAGGTTCTGTAGGAAATGTGGTTAAAGCAACATTGGAGAAATACAGAGAAATGAAAACAGAACAAGGAATGGACAAAGAGCAGAAAATTGCCACCATCCAGAAAGCAATGGAAGAATCTACTTCCTTAGAAATGCCTTCTCTTGAAAAAAACCTTACAATACTTTCAACTTTAGCTTCAGTTGCCACACTTATTGCTCTTTTGGGAACTGTACTTGGAATGATCCGTGCATTTAGTGCCATGTCACAAGCTGGTGCACCAGATTCTTCAGCACTTGCAACTGGTATTTCTGAAGCACTTATCAATACTGCAATTGGTATCGGAACTTCAGCCGTGTCTATCATCATGTACAATTTCTTTACAAGTAAAATTGATACTTTGACTTACAGCATTGATGAGGCTGGAATGTCAATAACTCAAACTTTCTCAGCTACAAGTAAATAGTTCTGCTTCTGTTATTTGGTATGAAGCAATTCTACACCATTAGTTCATAAGATCTAAAACCAGAATCAAAACACTATTAAAATGGCTAAAGTTAAAGTACCCCGTAAAAATGTAATGATGGACATGACTGCAATGTGCGATGTCGGTTTCCTATTGTTAACATTTTTTATTCTTACTACTTCGTTCAAACCAGACGAACCTATAACTGTTGATACTCCAACATCAACCTCAAAATTTCAATTGCCGGAAAATGATGTTATCCTGATACAGGTGAATTCAGAAGGTAAAATATTTTTTGGTATTGATGGACAGCCCAACAGAGCAGCTGTTTTGGATAAAATTTCACAAAAATATGGTATGAAGTTTACAGACAAGGAAAAATATGATTTTTCTTTATTGTCAACAATTGGCATGCCAATGTCTGGGATTAAAGCGTTTCTTCAGAAAGAACCTTTTGAAAGGAAAATTATAAAACAACCAGGAATCCCGGCAGATTCAACAGGAAATGAGTTGTATGACTGGCTTGCATTTGCACGTACAACAAATCCAAGAGCAAGGATAGCTGTTAAGGGCGATAGATCTTCACATTACGAAGTAATGAAAAATGTTATCGGAACTCTTCAGGCTCAAAATGTTAACCGTTTCAACCTGGTAACAGGTTTAGAAGCTGGGACTAAATAGACTTAATTATTAATTACTAATTATTAATTATCAATATGGCACAAATAGAAGAATCGGGCGGTGGTGATAAGAAAGGTAAAAAGGGTAGGGGCAAAAAACATGCACCTAGCGTAGACATGACTCCAATGGTTGATTTGGCGTTTCTCTTAATTACCTTTTTTATGTTAACCACAACCTTTGCTAAGCCGCAGACAATGCAGCTTAACATGCCTGACAAAACAGATAAAAATGAAAAAAGCGAGTCAAAAGCTTCAGAATCATTGACTTTATTGCTAGGTGAGAAGGATAGGGTTTATTGGTTTCAAGGATTGCCCACAGAAGCAAAATTAGAAGTTGCCAACTATGCTCCAGAAAGTTTAAGAAAACTTATCATGGATAAAACCAGAGAAGTTGGGAAAGATGCTGAAGGCAAAAATAAAATTGTCATCATTATTAAGCCGCTTGATAAATCCCAGTATAAAAATGTGGTTGATGTATTAGATGAAATGAATATCACAACATCCCAGAGATATGCAATTGTTGATGTAATACCAGTTGAAAAGGAACTGGTAGCAAAATACGAAACCACTAACCCATTATAACCTAGATTACAATGAGTTATACATTATTTGATTCATCCTGGAAGGAAATTATTTTCGAAAAAAGGAACAAGAATTATGGTGCTTATGAATTAAGAACGGAATATGATAAAAATATTTCGAGAGCTTTAATTCTTGCAATTCTCTTTGCAGCATTATCTGTTGGAGGACCCATGATTTATAAATTTCTAAAACCAACCCCCGGAGTTGTGAAAGAGGAAATGATTGAAGTAGATCTTGAAAAATTACCACCGCCACCAGAAAATCCGAATGAACCACCACCACCACCACCTCCCATTATTGAGATGCCAAAGGTGGAAACTATTAAATTTTTACCTCCCGAGGTTAAAAAAGATGAAGAAGTGGTAGAACCACCACCCACAATTGAAGAAGTAAAGGAGGCCGTTATTGCCAACAAAACAGAAGAAGGTGTAAAAGGTGATGAAATGGCAGTTGTTCAGGAAGAAGCACCCGTAGCTATAGAATCTCCTAAAGAAGAAGAAGTGTTTACTGTAGTTGAACAAATGCCACAATTCCCTGGTGGAGGTGTCAAAGAGATGCAATTATTCATAATTAAGAATTTTGTTTATTCCCGTGAGGCCACAAATATGGGTATTGAAGGAAAAGTTTATGTTTCCTTCGAAGTTGGAACTGATGGTAAAATAGAAAAAGTACAAGTTTTAAAAGGTCTTGGTTATGGACTTGATGAAGAAGCTGTAAGAGTTGTCAAAAAAATGCCATCCTGGGAACCTGGAAGAATGAATGGTAGGAATGTAAAGGTTAAAATGACCATTCCTATAAAACTTCAATTATCTAAATAATTTAACAAGGCTGCTCTTAAATTAGAGCAGCCTTTCTCTAAAATATGCCCAAAGCTATTCTTTATTTCTCTGCAGTAATGTCCTTACTGTACATGTATTTCGGATTATATATTGCTTTTTCAAATTCTGCTGCTCAAGCAATAAAGTATCCTTACAATGTGTTTTTAGGCATACTACTTTTTGGATATGGTGCTTTTAGGGTTTATCGTTTTTACCAGATCCTGGTAAAGAAAAATGACTAAAAATACAATTGCATTATTTCTTATAAGCATTCTTTTTGCCTGCGACAAAAAGAGCGATATTCCTGAAACTGCTACTAGTGGAACAGTTAAAATTGCTTTTGATGAGTCCTTTAAATCAATAATACAACAGGAAACGACTATATTTCAGTATTTGTACAAACAGGCTTTTGTAAAGGATACTGTTTTGCCACAGGAATTAGCCCACCAATATTTATTGAAAGACTCTGTAAAACTAATTTTCAGTTCAAGGTTTTTGAACAATTATGAAAACTCCTACTTCAAAAGCAGAAATGTTTTTCCTAAAACTTATGTATTTGCAAGTTATGGATTGGTTATCTTGTTAAACAAAAATGCAAAGGATTCAACATATGAACTTTCAAAATTGAAAGACAAATTTCTTAATATAGGGAAGCCAGCTGTCTTAGTTGTTGATGACTCTAAAGGTTCTGCATTATTTTTAATTGTACAATTACTTGGATTGCAAAGAAATCAACTGGAAAATGTTTATTCTGCTGGATCTCAATCGGATGTTATTAATTATGTTTCTGAAAATGAGGAAGCTATAGGAATTTTGCCTGGTACCCTTATCAGTGATGCTGAAAGCCCGGCTGTGCAAGCACTTAGAAAAAAGGTTAGAATCGCAAAAGTTTCTGCTAGTAAGAATTTACCTTTTTATTATCCATTTCAATCAGAAATTGCAGATAGTCTTTATCCATTGATAAATAAAATCTACATTATTTCAAGAGAATCTAAAATGGGTACTGCAAATGGTTTTGCCTCCTTTTTACTTGGGGAAAAAGGTCAAAGAATTGTATTGAAAGCTGGACTTGTGCCTGCGAGAATGCCCGGAAGGGAAGTTGTACTTACAAAAAAAGACATTCGATAATTTAGCAGAAGTAAAATAATCCTTATAATTAGCATCATAAATCATTTCAGATGAAAAAACATTTGTTTTTAATTGGGTCTTTATTAGCAACAATATCAGCATTTTCACAAAATGTAACTGATGCAATCAGTTTTGCTGAAAATGAACAATATTCCAGGTCCAAAAGTTTATTGTTCAGACTGATAAAAACGGCAGATAAACCTGAACCTTTTTATCAACTAGGCAACGTTTACCTGAAGTTGGAAAAGCCGGATTCTGCATTATATTATTTTAGCAAAGCCAAGGAAGTTGATCCTAAATTCAACCTTGCATTAGTAGGAATTGGTTCATCTCTATATCAGATTGGTAAGAAAGTTGAAGCAAAGGCAAATTTCGATCAGGCTTTAAGTGCTTCTAAAAATAAAAATGCTGAAATTTTGGCAAGGGTAGCAGAAGTTTATGTGGAAGCGAAAGATAAATCAGAAGTAGGAAATGCTATTAGCTTGTTAGACAAAGCTATACTTTACAATGCTGCTATTCCTGAATATTATCTTTTGAGGGGTGATGCATATTTAATTAAACAAGATGGTTCAAAAGCTGTTTCTGATTATCACGAAGCTATTCGGTTAAATCCTAAATCAGCTAAAGCTTATATTAAGGAGGGTAAATTGTATATCAAAGCAAGAAATTATACAGAAGCTTTGAAGTTTTACAATAAAGGAATAGAAGCAAATCCAGAATATTCACCGGGATATCGTGAAATGGGAGAGTTGTATGCAAAAGCCAGACAATACCCTAAAGCATTGGAGAGTTACAAAAAATATATGGCACTGTCTGATAATGATGATGATACCAAATTTAGATATGCTTCATTTTTGTTCATGACTCAGGATTATAAAGGATCAAAGGAATTGATAAACAATCTCTTTTCTAAAGGATATACCAACAAGATTGGTTACAGACTTTTGGGATATTCCGATTATGAAATGGGCGATTCTATATCAGCACTTTCTAACTTAAGACAATTTATGTCAGGGACAGATACTTCAAAGTTTATACCTTCTGATTACAGCTACTTTGGGAAGGCTTTAATCAAAAACAATCAGCCAGATTCTGGTATGAAATATTTGGAAAAAGCTTATGCACTGGATAGTTCCAATGCAGACCTGATCTTAGAAATGGCTGAAACAGCAAACAGATTAAAAAATTACCCTGCGACAATAAATTACTATGAGAAAGCAGCCAAAAAATTTAAACCTCGCTTTAATGATCTTTATAATTTAGGTAAGGCTTATTATTTCGAAAAGAAATATACGGCAGCAGATACTACTTTTGGTTTGATCATTGCAAATTATCCGAAATACCCATATGGATATTCATGGAAAGGAAATACTAAAGCAGTATTAGATCCTGATTCTAAGAAAGGCCTTGCAAAACCATATTTCGAAAAAGTTGTGGAATTATTCACACCTGAAAGTGCGAAATATAAATCCGATCTTGTTAAAGCTCATGCATATTTAGGTGCTTATTATCAAATTGTTGCAAAGGACAATGACAAAGCTTCAGAAAATTGGAACAAAGTATTGGCGTATGACCCATCAAACAAACAGGCGAAAGATGCGCTTTTAATAATCTCTAAAAGCAAAGAAAAGAAATAACCATATGAAGCGGCCTTTAATTTTAGTAACCAATGATGATGGGATTACTTCTAATGGTATTAGACAATTAGTACAGATTTGCCAGAAAATTGGAGAAGTTGTGGTCGTTGCACCTGACAGCCCACAATCCGGGATGGGACATGCAATAACTATAGGAGAATCACTTCGATTGGATTTGGTTAAGGATATTTTTGGGGAATCATTGGCTTATACCTGTTCAGGTACTCCCGCTGATTGTGTGAAATTGGCTAAGCATCTTGTTTTAAAAGATAGGAAACCTGATCTGGTTGTTAGCGGAATTAATCATGGAAGTAATACTTCAATCAGTGTTTTATATTCAGGAACAATGTCTGCCGCAATTGAGGCAGCTATAGAAGGCATACCTGCCATTGGCTTTTCCTTATGTGATTACACTGCCCAAGCAGATTTTTCGCATATTCTTAAGTTTGTAGATGAGATCATTAAGCAAGCTTTACAATTTGGAATTCCGAAAGCTACAGCCCTAAATGTTAATTTTCCCAATAAAACAATGGGAGAAGTAAAAGGGATAAAAGTTTGCAGGCAAGCTCGCGCTAAATGGAGCGAAGACTTTGATGAAAGAAAAGATCCTCATGGAAGGAGCTATTTCTGGATGACAGGGGAATTTATCAATGAAGATAAAGGGGAAGATACTGATGAATACCTTATCTCTCAAGGTTTTGCAACCATAGTACCATGTGCTTTTGATTTAACAGCCCATTACGGCATTGCACAATTAAATAAAGACTGGAACCTACAAAAGGTATTTAATACTCATTAATTACTGAAACTGGCTTTTTTCTGAAGAGCGAAGATACTTGCTTTGCTATATTTATAAAGGCCATTTTTATTGAATCTCCTTCAAACAATCTTGAGTCATTTTTTGCCTGGATTAAAAACGTTATACCAATTGGTAATAAGCATGTGTTAGCAAGGCTCATTCCAAACCAAATGGGAACTACATCAAATTTTGCCCATTTCATTCCCAGGTTGGTTATGATATAAAAGATAATAAAAAAGGTAATACTCACAATTACTGGCACCCCTAGGCCACCTTTTTTAATAATGGCACCCAGAGGCGCACCAATCAGAAACATGATCAAGCAAGCTATGGCTTGAGTGAATTTGGAAAATATTTCTATTCTATATTGCCTGTATTCTTTTATCAAGGTGTCTGCTTTTTCAACAGATGCTTGTGTAAAAGATCTAATGTTCCTGGCATTATTCAGCGCTATACTGGCTATTCTTGCATCTGTTTTAGGAATATTATGATAATTCCCTTTTGGGAGATAATTAGAATCTTTGATTGTTATTGGAGACGCTTTGCCAACATATGTATAATAAGGCTGAATATTGTTTTTGGCATCCTTGTTCACGGTTTTATACATTCTTTGAAGTGAATCAGCATCCTCGCCCAACTGAGATATATTCCTCATTACCCGGTTTCCTGTAAAAAGTCCCTCATTTGTTCGGGTAAGTTTGAAAGATTCCAGGTTGAACACAACTGTACTTTCATTGAATGTACTTGTGACAAATTCATGGCCTAACCTTCCATCTTCACCAGTAACTTCAGAATAATTTTTACCCTTGAATAAGACAAAACGGAGATACATATCATTATTAAAAGTTTCCATCAGGCCTGAGTCGGCAATGGTAACATCTGTATTACCATAACCTTGGGAGTGATTATAAATCATAATCCCCTTTAAAGATTTGCCATCGGGGAATTTTTTATTCACTTTAATACTGTAATTAGGAATACCATTGTAAAAAGCACCTTCTTTGAAATTTAAAGTTGCCTTTTTTTGAGTGATATCATAAAGCAAACTATATGCTTTTAGATTTGCTCTTGGAACAATTATGTCATTAAAGAAAAAGGATCCAACTGAAAGAATCAGTACGAAAAGAAATATGGGACGTAAAGTTCTGAGTAATGAAATTCCCGCACTTTTTACTGCAGTTAATTCTGCATGTTCACCTAGGTTTCCAAAAGTGATAAGACATGCTAATAAAGTTGCCAGAGGCAAAGAGACAGGGACCATATTCATTCCAAAGTATAGGAACAATTGGGCGTATACTTCCACACCTAAATTTTTCCCAACCAGGTCAGAAAAGTAATTTAGCATGAATTGCATTAAAAGAATGAAAGTAGAAACAAAGAACGTGAGGAGAAAAGGCCCAATGAATGCCTGAAGAATAAGCTTATCTAGTTTTTTCATAATGAATGCAGGTGCAAATTAATCTTTTTATTGTAATTGCCTTTTTGAAAACGATACAATTTGCTACATTTGCAGCCCTTAACGGCGGGGTAGCTCAGATGGTTAGAGCACAGGATTCATAACCCTGAGGTCGGCAGTTCGATCCTGCTCCCCGCTACTGAGTATTAAGCTTGCCCTAAACCTTGTTTAGGGCATTTTTTTTAACCATTTTTTATGGCACACATTTTTAATAGGTGTGGGGATAAAGTTTTTTAATCACTTAAATATCAAATAATGATTTACCCAAAATTTTCAAAGAGTGCCTTAATTTTTGTAACAGCAACAGCGTTGTTGTTTAATTGTACAAAGAAAAAAGAAGATGAACCAACACCGGTGCCAGTAGTTGTACCACCTGCTGAAGTTAAGTCTACCACTTACCAATTAGACGCTAAAGAGTTAGGAAATTCTGGAACTGCGGTTTTTACAGAAAAAAGTGGTGGGCAAACAATTGTTGACCTTAATATTAAAAATATAAGTGTAGGCTCTGGACCTTATCTAGCTCATATTCATATAAAGAGTGCAGCAGAAACAGGAGATCCAGTTTATCTTTTAACACCGGTCAACGATAAAGGACAAAGTTCAACTGTAATTAATGTGGCTTATTCTGAACTTATTAATTATGATGGATATATAAATGTTCATAAAAATGCCACTTCACTTCTTTCTCAGGGTGATATTGGTGGAAACGTTTTAACTGGTGATAAAAAGGAATATACAATTGCTGAAGCAAATACTTCAGGTGTTGGTTCTGGCATATTATTACTTCAAAAAAGGAAAAACGGAAATACACTTGCTACTTTAACTTTTCCAGGTGCTATTTCAACTGACTCTTATCCGATTAAAATAAGAAATGGTAATATTGGAGCAATAGAAGGAGAGCTTTTATTAAAATTACAAAACAACGTTGATGGTTATTCTAAAATGGCGAAAAACACAATTAGAACACTAAAAGGAGTTTCAGCAAATTATGATGCATTACTTAATCAAACAATGTATCTTGAAGTGTATAAATCTTCTATAGGCTTAGATTCTACAAAAGTTATTGCGAGAGCTAATATTGGCAAGAATTAGTACATTCTAATTTTACAGAAAAAGTGCCTTGAATTATTTCAAGGCACTTTTTTTTGTATATATTTTCACCTTATATCCAGCAAAGCCATAATACAACAGAAATAGATAAAAAGGAAGCATTATAAAATAACTTGCCCTCAGGTCATTATCTAATACATCCGCAACTTTACCATAAAGTGGTGGAATTAATGCTCCTCCAACTATGGCCATTATCAGAAAAGAAGAACCTCTTTTAGTGTACAATCCCAAATCTGCAATTGCTAAAGGAAATATGGACGACCACATAATAGAATGGCACAATCCCAACAAAACTATACAACCGATAGAAATATCACCTTTTGTCAATAGGGCTGTCAGAACTAAAAGTATTGCAACTAGTGA
>JACMRH010000277.1 GCA_014376535.1 Cytophagales bacterium
CAACGATTATAAATTTTAAACTCTTTTATTTCTTTGATCCCTTTACCAACTCCTAAAAGCAGGTCGTGTAATCCATCTTCGTTAGGACTGAAAGCACTTGGAAGTTCAAAATAAGCATTTACGTCAACTTTTTTTGTAACTGAATCTTTGCAACCTTCCTTGGTTCTTACAGAAAGAGTTATATCGTACATGTTCTTTTCTTTTGGAAAAGGAGGTCCGAAATATGGATAAGTATATTCTATGTCAAAAGAACTTGTTCCGGTTGGGGATTCAATAAATTTACCATCGCCCATGTTCCATTTCCAGTATTCTGCATTTATGGATGTTTCATCAAACTGAATCGGCTCATTTCCTAGATAGTCCTGGTCCTGAGTGTTTTTTGCAGTTGCGGTAAAGTCAATTGATGGTACTTTGTTAACCTTGGCAATTTTAATATCTGATTTTGAGAAACAGCCATTGCTGTCTTTTACAGCTAAACCGATAGGGTGATCACCAACTTGGAAATTTTCCATCAGAATATTGGATTTGGTTTTTCGGGCTGCTTTTGTTGTATCTGGAATATTTGGATCTTCTCCAGGTGGAAATGCAGAGGAATAGAACCAATAATAAGTGCTGATTTTACTGTTCATTCCAGGTAAGGAGCTCTCTCCGTTCAAAGTATTTTGAAGTCCGTAGCAGACCGTATTAGTTGACAGTTTTGCCAAAGGAGAAGGTTTTACAATTATCTTCATACTGTCTATTCCTTTACAACCAAAATAGTTAACAGCCTTCAAAACCAAATTATATGTTTTTGGATCTGAAAATTTCTGGTTAAATGGATATTCTGTAATTTTATTGCCAGCATATTCCCAAACTAGACTGTCTCTTTCATCAATAGGAACGCCATTTACGGTAAATCTTTCAATGAATTCTGCAGAATTAAAGTAGACTGGTAAGAAGTAATTGGCACAAGTAACTTTTACTGAATCCAATTCAATTTTAACTTTTTCATTGGCAACCTTAATTGAAGTTGAATCTGAACAGGTAAGAGAATCCTGGTTCAATTTATATTTATAGCTGTATGTTGTTGAAACTGTATAAGGAACATATTTTTTCAGCGATTCAGTAGTACGGGTAGTTGCAATCTCTGTGAATAATTTGACATCTGGTGTATATTCAATTTTGGATGTTTTGTCAAGTTTAATTTCATTGAGTTTCACATTTTTAGGCGAAATCAATTTCCATTTCCAGCTGGTAGTGTCTATCCTTGAATTGCCTGGGATTGAACTTTGGAAAGCAGTGAAAGTTTTGATTGAATCATAACAGTGGTTATACGTCTCATTGATTCCAATTTGTAAACGGTCTAATACCTTCCAAGGCCTTGTTACTTGTAAGTGACAAACATTAGAAGGAACACTTCTCACTGGGTTATTGAGTTTTATCAAATCTAATCCAGGATTTTTTTCATTGTAGAATATAACCGTAGAAGCATTATAATTTTTAGAAGGGAATTTCTTTACATCATCCAGATTTGTAGGGAAAGACTTTCCATATGCATCGGTTGGGTTAATGACTAGTTTGTCAGGGGAATCGTATATGGAAGTGACAGTATCGGCATACCTGTAGTACCATGAATTTATATACTTGTTTTTGATACCGAAAACTGTGACCGTATCCAAATTACAAGCGATTTTTCTTGAAAGCCTAAATTGGCTTGTATCAGGTTCGCTTAAATACACTTGAATAGAATCTTTATCAGAACAACCTGTCGCATCGGTAACTTTCAAAACAACATTTGCCTCATCCAAAGTAGAATATGCATGATTTGCATAGCCAAAAGTTGTTTCTGTATTACCATCTTTCATATCCCAGATAGATGTTGAAAGTTTCCAATGATATTGACTTGGATAGTTGATGTCCTTTAATTTCAAAGTATCATTCAGGAAACAGTAATATTTCCTAAGTTCTATCTTTGGCGTTATAGGGTCATTAATAAATAAAATAGTGTCGTTTGTACATCCAAAACCATCTTTGGTTCGGAAATATATTTCGTTTTGTGAGTTTTGCTTCACAGTATAATCCACTTTTATAATTCCGTTTGGAGTATAATTTTTGTCTTCCAATTTGGGCATTAAAGACCTGTCAATAGAATATTCAAAAGGTTTATTAAGGGCTTCTCCCACTGGGGTAGCACTATATATAAAAGAGGTGTCTGGAAAATTAGGACTATCGCATCTGTAGTAATAATTATCCCTCAATGGACTAGCAGTAATAATTGGTTTAGGCCTTACAAAGATGCTTTTTGCAGTTTCTGTGACACATCCCGCATCATTAGTAGCTTTTACTTTAACAACATGTGGTCCGGGTATAAATTCTCTCAATGCAGTTATATCACCTGGAAAAGAGACAGTCCTTTGTTTTCCATCAACGAAATAGATAATTTTGGTGTCCTGAATTGTGGTATCCCCACCAGTTATCGCCTCTTTGACTTTAAGGTCACTTTGTTCAGTTACCTGGCAGGTATCGGAAAAGGAATATTGAACCACAGGATTACCATAAACTTTTACATTTTTGGTCAATGAATTTGTACAACCCTTTCCGTCAGATACGGTAAGGGTAACATTATAAGTTTTTTTATTATTTGGGAATTTATGGCTTGGGTTAGGTCCTGTACTTTCTTGAGACCCATCATCAAAAGTCCATTTCCAGTCTTTGGTTTCTGGTAAAGGATTAGCAGCAGTTAATGGAGAAGTGGTTTGTCCATTTGAAATGTCATAAAATTTAATCAGTGAATCAGCACACCTTATTTGGCCCAAGTCAAAGTTGATAGGGCTTTTAATTCTTTTTATCCATGTAGCTGAACAGTTATTACCATCAGTAACCGTAGCGATTTGATTCGTTGCAGAAGTTACCTGAAGCGTTGCTGAGGTTTCATTTGAATTGGCCCATGAATATTTATAAGGTAATTTTCCACCGCTCGCAGTTACAGTAATAGGAAATGGTTTTACACATAATAGAACAAGTTCCTGTTCTATTGGATTAGTAATGACTGGTTTAGGGTTTATTTGTACATAAAATGTCTTAGTTACCATTCCACATTTATCATCAACTAATGTCAGATTTATAGGCCTAACTCCAGTAAAATTTCCTGCAGAAATATTAAATTCTGCCTTACCAATACCTTTTACAATTGAAGGAGTTGAACCCGGCCACTGACTTTGATTATTAAAGACTATATCCAAAGTGTTACTGGATGAAGAATTGCCAGTAATTTTTACTGCCCCTGGATCTCCCTGGCAAAGTTTAATTGTGTCCTGATTTTGAAATATTGGTGGAGAAGTTTGTTCTGATAAAGTTTGAAAATACATTTCTCTTGTTACCGAACCTACCACTACACCACCACGTGTTTCTTTAATTTGTATTGCTAGAATACTAGTTTCTTGTGGCTTGGTAGGAGTAAAGCTGATTTTTCCATTTGTTGGGTTTACTGAAATAGCACCCTGAGAAGTAAATGGGTTTGTGGAGGAATAGGGAGAATTGTAAGTGATTGATGTTTGAGGCGAATTTTTTGGACTAACTAACTTTATATCTAAAATATCCGAATCAGGATTTTTAATTCCGGGATCGTACGATACTGCCAGATTAGATGAAGAAAAGAACAAAGGGTTATTATCAAAAGTCGCACTAGAATTGCAAAATGTTCCAGTGTTGTTTACAATAGCGGTCAAACTCATGAACTCTTGCTTTTCAATTGAACTAACACTGGTTCTTGGGCCTTCTTGTATTGTGAATGACCAGTCACTTTGTTTGGAAGGTAGTTTTACTGAAGCTAGGTAAGTTCTTTTTGTGATTGCCGCTGATAGCTCTCCAGTTCCGTTTTCACAGGCAGTCGGCCTTCCGATACAAGCCTTAATAGTCTCATCTGCTCCAGATTGAATTAATGTAGCAGGAAATCCTGAAGTTGCACTTGAATTAGAAGCAATATTTAGCTTAACTGTAGATGGTAGGTTAGGATTTGGACATTTTCCGTAAAGAACTAATTTTACCTGATAAGTATCATTCCCTGCACATACATAAGTTATTTCTCCTCCAGCAATTTGCTGAGCATTTGCTATATATGTTCCAAAAAAGAAATATAAGAAGAGAGTCTTGGCTATAAACTTCATAGTGTGGGCAGGATCTAATTTCAAATGTAATTGTATTAGCTTATATTATCAATATTCAGAAGGTGTAACCATAATAGTTTTTTCCTTATCAACAATTACTTGTCCAGGTGCCATTCCTTTCGCTTTTCGAACATATTTTCTTTCTGTTACTATCACCGGACATAGGTTATTCGTTTTGCCTTTAGAATAGTAAGCAGCAAGAGATGCTGCTTTTTCAATAACGTTTTGCGGAACCAGTGTACCAGCTATGTTTTTAATGATAACGTGAGAGCCTGCAAAACCTCTGGCATGAAGCCAAAGGTCATTTTTATGGCTGTGCTGTTGTAACAATTCGTCGTTTTTCTGGGAACTTTTGCCAACCCTTATTTCATATCCCTCAAATTCAAATTTCTTAAACGGAAAACTTTGCTGTTGAATTACTTTTTCTTTTGAAGGAAGTTTAATATTTGATGGAGAATCGCTGATATTTATAAGCGATGATTCTATCAAGTCTAGTTCTTTTTGCTTTTGCTCAATTATATTTTCCAGATTTTTG
This sequence comes from Cytophagales bacterium, assembly GCA_014376535.1. GTDB lineage: Bacteria > Bacteroidota > Bacteroidia > Cytophagales > UBA9547 > UBA9547. Next base: position 4,681 of record JACMRH010000277.1, read on the forward strand.
AGGTCCAGGATCAGGTTTTTTCCTTTTCTATAATAATTCTCTGCGTTTTTTTGAGGAGAATAATCCTTCTTTAGTTTTATGTCCCGATTGGTGTTCGAATAGAAATCAAAAAGTGTCACCGATTCTGACCTTTCGGGTATGTTATAAAGATTAGCCATTAAAATATCACCGATCTGTTCGGAAGTATTGGTTGATGACAGCTCATTTAACTTTTCCCTGGAACTGGAAATATACCTTTCAAGTTTGACTTTTTTGGCTGTCAGGATCTTGGTTTCAGAAGAAACGAACTTGTTTCTTAAAGTAAAAGTGAAGTAATATTTCTGAAAAAGGTTTGCAATTTCTATTGCCGAGGTCTTTGAAACGAGTAGGGGGGAGGTTTGAAAAAAGGATAAAACTGCCTTTTCATTTTCATTCAAAATATAAAAACTTTCCGGATGATGAAGAACATCAAGCATTGTGCAAATCAATTCAATTTTATCATCTTCTTTTTGGGTTGAATAACTTTTACTCTCCAGCCATTTCAAGGGTTCAGGACCAAGAGCAGGTAATAATTGTTGAATTTTAAATTCGTTTGTAATAAGGTTGTCTATCGAAAACAATTCAGGTTTTTTATAAGATTCAAAAGGTAAAAGAATGTCATCAAAGCTTTTGTGATATTCTTCAATTCCATTTCCGTTTTGATAGAGAATGATGTTCGACCTGCTTCCATGCATTTTGAAAAAAAGCACTACTCCATTTTCCATGTTTATCCCAAAGCTACGGTCTTGATATGTACTGAAAAGATTTAGAACCTTCTTTCCAGTGGCAGGTTTGAAAAGATCAACACTGTTCTTTTTTGCCCTGTTAAATTCTTTTGTGAAAGAAAATCCCTGTATTCCTGGTCCAGTCTGGCATTTGATAAAAAAATCTTCCCCTGGTTTGCCAAAGCCTAAAACTACTTCATCCTTTTGTTGTGTAAATATTTCGGCGAGATAAGTGCCTGTTATTAATGGTTTTAATTCAAAAACTAGTTGAGAAAGGAAATAATGGTTCAGGTGCATCGCAAGGTGGATGTTATAAACCTATGAGTTCTTCTTTAATGGATTCGGACATAATGGCCACAAGGGAGAATAACTTTTCATTCAAAAGAAATTCTTTGTTAATGTTGATCACCATTACATCGGCCTTAATAGTTTCATTAATATAGAGGATAATATTGTTTTCTTTGATTGAAAATGCATTGCCATTTTGAGTTACTTTGACGTCTTTTCCCCATTTTGACTTAGCTTTTTGCGCTAAGCCGGTAGTAAATTCTTCAAGTTTTTCAGCTTCACTATAAGAATATTCGAGTGTATCGGTTTTTAGGTTTTTCCTTTTTAAATAGGTTAGATGAACATACCCAATATCTTGCGATTCACTTTCGAATGTTGAAAAAACCAGATAAATACTTTTCTCTGATTTTAATTTTTCAAGGTCATTCTGCCATTGATAAAATGCTGAAGGCACCTCATCCTCAACTTTTTGCAGATATGCTTTGTTGTGGCGGAAGTTAAATGCGCCTCTGGGATCAACGCCTTTATCTCCGAAACTTTCTTCTATAACTTCAGCCTCATCTCCAAAAAACTCATTTGAAATGTAATTGCATTTCAGTTTCTCTGACATGCAATAAGCAAAATACCCTATACTTTGTTTACTAAGTGAATCTGGTGAAACCATAACCAAGCGGTGGTTCCTGTTGGTAAACGTGCCATATTTGGTGTTTATCTCTCTGTATTCAAGGAATAATTTATCTACAATTCGTCCATGGTTCATTACTTTTTTGTAACGAAACCTGAACTCATTATTGCCTTCAGCGATTTTGTACATGTCTTCTTCGAGAAGTTCCAGGTTGACTTTAACTGAATCTACACTAAGTTGCCCACGACGCACTTTACAGGCTATTTCCGGTATATACATTTTGTAATAAGCATCCCTTAGCTTTTTACGGGCTATTGAAATCCTTTTCCTGTACTGTGTTTCTTCCATTTTTTGTACAAATCCTGAAGAAATTATACCCACAGGAATTGCAGTAATTATTACCCCGATTATGCCAACTATTCCTCCAAGTAACTGACCGTACCCTGTCATGGGGTAAACATCTCCATAACCAATTGTTGTTAAAGTTATTACAGCCCACCAACAAGCATGCAGGATGCTGGGGAATTTATCGGGCTGAATATCTTTTTCAAGCCAGAATATGATGGTAGCTGACACAATCAGGACCGAAGAAAACAATAACAAGGTTGCCATAAGCTCCTGTTTTTTCTCGATCACAATTCGGTTAATTAGTCTGAGTGATTGAGAATATTTGCTTAGATTGAAAACACGTAACAACCTCATTATCCTCAAAATTCGGATATGCCTTAGGTCTGCAGTGATGATAAATGGTATAAAAAAAGGAATTATGGCCAGGAGGTCTATCCAGGCCATAGGAGTTAATAGGAATTTTCTATAAGCCTGCCATTTGTATTTTGCCGGATAACGAAGGTCAGCTACCCACATTCTTCCTAAAAATTCCAACGTAAATACGATCACAGTAAATGCTTCGAAAATATCGAATTCAAGCATATACATTTGGTCGATCTCATCGAAAGATTCCAGCACAATTGCAATTACATTTAATAATACAAGTGCTTCTATGAAAATATCAAACTTTGCAGCATACCTGTCCTGGCGCATTCCATGACCTAACACTTCTGCTACAGTTCTTTTAAAAGATTCTATTCTTTTCAAAATTCTAAAAATGATAATTTCAAAATTAAGTAATTATTAATGAATGCCCAGCTATGTATTGGCAGATAAATATCTGCTCAAAAGATATAAATCGTTAGGGTTTCGATATAATTACATATTATTAAGCAAACATGAAATCTATACTTGTTCCTACAGATTATTCAGAGAGTGCACACCATGCTTTGAAATTCGCGTTTCTATTAGGTAAGAACGTTCCGGTTAAAATTTTTCTTTTTCACTGGACGGAAATACTTATACCGACAAGCACGCCTCAACATATGTATAAGGAGTTATATGATGAGCAAAGACAGATTAAACTGGAAAGCCTTCAAAATGACACCACCTTACTTCTTGAGAATTTATCAGTATCAAAAGAAAATATAAACATAGAATATTTAATTGGTGATGGGTCCGGTCTGGATGAGGCTTTGCTTACCGCTGTTCAGGAAAAAAAAATAGATGTAGTGGTAATGGGCACATTAGGGGCCAGTGGATTATCAAAACTTTTTGTTGGCAGTAATACTGCCAAAATAATCGAAAAAGCACAGGTTCCGGTTATTGCTGTACCGGCAAATTTTCAATTTGGGCCTATTAATAAAATTGGTTATGCATCAGATTTAAATGATGTTAAAAATGAAATCGGAGAATTAGTCCAGTTTGCAAAACTTTTTAATTCTTCTATTGAAATATTTCATGTATATCCAACATTTCCTGTATTCTTTGAAGTGAACCAGGAAAATGTTGATAAATTAATATCTGAATTGGTGAGCAAGTATCCGGGACAGAAATTCACCCTGCATGTAATACAAACTTACAAAGACAACGATATTGTTTATGGTATAGAAAAATATATCAAAGATTATAAACCTGATATCTTGGCCATGTTTACCTTGAAACGAAGTTTTTGGGATAAACTTTTTGATGCAAGCAAAACTGAAGAAATTGCTTTTAATACCAACGTGCCATTGCTTACCCTTAAAAAGTTTTGATTTAATTTTATTCCTTTGAAACTTGATATACTAGCTATAGCAGCTCACCCGGATGATGTAGAAATCTCTTGTTCCGGAACACTCTTATTCCATATTGCAAAAGGATATAAGGTTGGTATTCTTGACCTTACCAGGGGTGAAATGGGCACTCGTGGTTCTGCTGAATTGAGGGATATTGAAGCCGCAAACTCATCTAAAATTCTTGGGCTTTCTGCAAGACATAATATCGGGCTTGCAGATTGCTTTTTTTCAAATAACCCGGAAAGCCAAAAGAGAATTATAACTCAAATAAGAAGATACCAGCCTGAGATTGTTATTTGCAATGCTCCGGAAGATCGGCATCCTGACCACGGAAAAGGATCCTCACTAGCAATTGATTCATGTTTTTATTCCGGTTTGGCAAAAGTAGAAACCGAATGGGAAGGGAATAAACAAGACGCCTGGCGACCTAAAAATGTATTCCATTATATTCAGGACAGATTATTGGTACCTGATCTTGTGTTTGACATCACTCCATTCTGGGAAAAAAAAGTCGAAGCACTTAAAGCTTTTAAAAGTCAGTTTTATGATCAATCGAGCGACGAGCCTGAAACCTATATTTCTACACAAGCCTTTTGGAAATTTTTAGAAGCAAGGGCCAGGGAGATGGGTCATTATATTAGTGTTCCTTATGGCGAAGGTTTTAAGAAAACCAAAATGCTCCAAGGGAAAGATTTGTTAAAGTTTTAATTGATTAGAAGGGCCTGCCGTGTGTACTTTTAATCAGCTTTGATACAATAAATGGGAAATAATGTAGAGTTCTGATAATTCCTTCAGTCATATATACCTTCCCAAACATTCCTTGTAGAAACCTGCCCATAAATAAACGGGAAGAAAAACTGTTTCTCCATTGTTTTTTGTAACTATCCTCTAAAACATAGTAAGAGTACCCCTCATCAAAATACTCTATTAACAAATCAGCCAGAATTTTCGATGCCCTGAATGCCATGCTCATACCGTTTCCGCATAGGGGGGCTATCAATCCTGTAGAGTCTCCAGCCATCATTACATTATGTTCTTCTACCGATTTTGAAAGAAAACTTATCTGAGAAATGACTAAAGGACGCTCAAAAAGAAACTCGCTTTCCTGAAATATTTTTTTTAAATGTGGATTCTTCCATAGTAACGCCTGCTCCATTTCCTGGATACTTTTAAACTTTCTAACATTATCAGCTGTAGTTAGATAGCAAAGACAATGCTTATTATCCTCTATTTGTGAAATCCCACAATAACCATCTTTAAAATTGTGTAAAGCGATCAGGTCCTCAGGAAAGTTAGTTCGTATATGATATTTGACCCCAACATAATTGGTTAAGCCTTTTTTTTGTTTGGAAACAAAACTTCTTTCCCATTTTACATCAAGGTTCGAACGTTTTCCCCAGGTTCCAACTGCAACACTTGATAAATATGAATCTTTACCTGATGTTATTTTAAACACACCATCTACTAATTGTACATCGTCAACTTTGGTAGCTTCTAATATCTTAACTTTTAATTCTTTAGCTATTTTAAAGAGGCCAAAATCCAGTTCATACCGACTAATGCCAAAACCTCCAAGATCTAATTTGTGATTAATTAAAAATCCACTAGGCGTACTTACCTGTAACTTAGAAATCTTTGGTAGAACCATTGAATCCAAAGGCAAACCAAGTTTAATTAGAAAATCCCACGATTCATTAGATATATATTCACCACAAACCTTGTGTTGTGGATAAATGTCTTTTTCAAACAATATTACCTCTTTACCTGCTTTGGCAAGCTGGATTGCAAGAGATAGTCCCGCAAGTCCACCTCCTACAATTGCGCAATCGTAAATTTGTTTGCCTGTATTAATCATTAATAGCCTGAAGACAATTCAATTGTAAAAACATTCCAATGTACAATTAATCAAAAACGGAACAAATTGTTTCGTACCTTTGTCAAAATTTTACGGGCCATTGATCCAAATGTGTTTCCGTTTTTATAATACAAAATCATGCAAAGTCGCAGGCCAAAGCCAACAAAGGTTGGTGATAAAAAATCGAACCCCCGTTCTACTTCAGCACCTAAAACCAAGAAAGAGTCGGATGGGAAGGACTCTTTTTCTTATTTAAGGAAAACTAATGAGAAGGTTGAAGGAAATAAGTTTTCGGGAAAGGATGAAAAAAGTCCTTTTAAAAAATCTTTTGGTAAAAGAAGTGAAGATGTAATGGGGAAGGCAAATAAGTTCTCATCTGACAAAGGAGGGAAAAAATTTGCAGCACCAAGTGGTATAGACAAGTTTAGAAAACCTAAAGATTCAGAAGGAGGTTTTTCTAAAGCATCTGCTACAAAAGGATTTAAAAAGCCAGCAACCGGAAGAAATTACGAAGAATTTAAAGAAAGCCGTAGTCAAAGTGAAAGTAAGTCATTTGCTGATCCGTCTAAAAGTGCCCCTAAATTTAAAACAACTGGAAAGGGTAAAAAAAACCCAGAAATAGCTGATGAATCAAATGGAATCCGTTTAAACCGGTTTATTTCTAATTCAGGGGTTTGTGCAAGAAGAGAGGCAGATAAACTTATTGAAGCTGGAGAAATATATGTGAATGGAAAGGTTACTTCGGACTTTTCGTACCGGGTTATGCCTGATGATACTGTCAGATATGGAAGTAAAGTTCTCAAAAGAGAAAAACCTGTTTATTTATTATTAAATAAACCCAAAGATTACCTTACCACCACAGACGACCCTGAGGGAAGAAAATCGGTAATGGACTTGGTAAAAAATGCTTCGGATGCCAGATTATATCCCGTGGGCAGGTTAGACAGAAATACAACAGGGTTGATTTTACTGACAAATGACGGTGACCTTGCCGAAAAATTGATGCATCCGTCTTACAAAGCAAAAAAAATATATCAGGTAGACCTTGATAAGCCATTTACTGATGTTGATCTTCAAAAAGTGCGGACAGGTATAGTGCTTGAAGATGGCCCTATCAGGGCCGATGATATTGAAATCGTATCGCCAGATAGAAAATGTGTTGGAATAGAAATTCATTCCGGAAGAAACCGAATTGTAAGGAGAATATTTGAAAGCCTGGAATATAAAATAGAACGATTAGACAGAGTAATGTATGCAGGTTTAACAAAAAAGGATCTTCCAAGAGGAACTTGGCGTTTTTTGACCCCTTTAGAAATTAATACTATCAAACATATTCAGAAGTAACCGAAAGGTTACTTCTGAATCATTTTTAATCTGATATAGTCTGCAATAATTTCAGGCTGATCATTTAAGAACCATTTGATTTCTGGGTCTTTATTAAACCATGTAAGTTGTCTTTTTGCATACCTTCTGGTATTTCTTTTAATCAACTCAACTGCTTCATCAAAATCACATATTCCATCCAAAAAGTCAAAAAGTTCCTTGTAGCCAACAGTCTGCAGTGCATTGGTGTTTTTAAAGGATACCAAAGACTTTACTTCTTCAAGCAAACCTTCCCTAATCATTAAATCAACTCTTTGATTTATTCTTTCATATAATTTAGCCCTTTCAATATTTAGCCCTATTTTAATAATCTCAAAAGGACGGGATTTTTCTTCCTTCAATCTATAAGATGAAAAAGGTATTCCAGTGCTTCTGAATACTTCTATTGCCCTGATTAATCTCTGAGGATTGTTTTTGTCTATTTTTAAGAAATATTCTGGATCACAATTACTTAATTCATCCTGAAGATACTCAATACCATATTCTGTATATTCTTCATTCAATTTTTCCCTGATGTTTTCATCAACTTCAGGAAATGCATCAAAACCATTTAGGACAGCGTTAATATAAAGCCCTGAACCCCCAACAAGAAATGCAGTTTGGTTTGTTTGAAAGTAAGTATTTAAAAATTTAAGAGACTGTTTTTCAAAATCTCCGACAGAATACTTATCTGAAATAAAAAGATTATTTACAAAGTGATGTTTGACCTGAAAAAGTTCTTCTGAATTAGGTTTTGCAGTTCCAATATTCATTTCTTTGAAGAACTGACGGGAATCTGCAGAAATAATTTCTGAACCAAACATAGTTGCCAATTGAATAGAAATGTTTGTTTTGCCAATTGCAGTTGGTCCTACAATTACAACTAAAAATCGTTTATTCACTTTATTTTTAAGGATTGTGTAAAATTACCAAAATACGATTGGCTAATTAATAAACCACCTGCTATATTTACGAATCCTATAGGATATCTTGAATGCTTAGACGTATTTTTATACTCTTATTTTTAGCATCGTTCGGCTTCAGTTCCAAAGCCCAGCTTCCGGACCCTGTGTCCAGGATCAAGGTTATGTTTCTTTATAATTTCACAAAGTACATTGAGTGGCCGCAGGATTATAAGCAAGGTGATTTTGTTATCGGAGTTTTAGGAGGTGCATCTGAAAGTCTTAAAAAAGAACTTGAAAAGCTTGCATCTACTAAAAAAGCAGGTATTCAAACCATTGTAGTTAAAAATTACAATTCAGTTGCTGAAATTGAAAAGTGCCATCTTTTATTTATACCGGAGTCAAAAAGCAACCTTTTAGATGAGGCAACTGCTAAATGCAAAAAAAACAGCACACTTATTGTGACTGAAAAAGATGGCCTTGCCAAAAGAGGGTCAGCTATAAATTTTGTGGTAAAAGACAATAAACAAAATTTTGAGCTGAACAAAGGAAATATAGAACGTTATAATCTAAATGTAAGTACCAACTTACTCAGCCTGGCCATTCAGGTGAACTAATGCTAAAGTCTTTTTTATATATCGCCCTCATTTTTATAGGTTTTAAAACCTTAAATGCACAAAATTGCCCCAAAGTAAATGAGGCAATAAAAGCCTTTCAGGCCAAAGACCTTGAAGGAGCCAAAAAAGGAATAGAATCTGCATCTTCTGATATAACTTGTTCTTCTGAACCAAGCACTTGGTATTACAAAGCATTTATTTTTAAAGATTATTACCGTTCAAAAGAAAGCAATGTTAAAGAGGCAAAATCGAGAGTTTTAGCCATTGAAGCTGCCAAGAAAAATCTTGAGCTTGATGCTAAAAATAAATACGCAGAAGAGTGCAAGAAAATCATTGGATTTCTTTCAGTATCTTATTACAATGATGCTGCTAAAGATTTAAATGATCAGAAATACTCCTCTTCGTTTTCAAATTATATCCATTATCTAGACAATTTAAAAATATCCTCTCCTTCTAAAGTTGATACCTCCGCAATTTTTTATGCAGGTTATTCTGCATACATGGCTAAGAACTATAAGTCTGCGATCCAGTATTTAACAAACGCTCTACAGTTAAAATATAAGGATCCTAATTTGTATTTCTACCTGGGAAAAGTTTATTGGTTGCAAGGGGAAAAGGACAAAAGTTATGAAGTTCTGAATGATGGATTAAAATTATTTCCTGACAATAAAGAGATTCTTCTTACAATGGTGAATTTCTACATTGAAGACGGAAAGTTAAAAAACTTGGAAACCGCACTTGATAAGGCTATCCAATTAGATCCTAAAAATCTTGATTTGAAAGTTTCGTTGGCTATGATTTGTGAAAAACTTATGGAAAATGATAAATCACAGGAAGCTAAATATTTGAAAAAATCAGAAAAACTTTATATTCAGGTTATTAGAACTGATAGTAATTTGTTTACTCCAAATTACAACCTGGGAATTCTTTATTACAATAAGGCAGTTGCTATAATTAATGCTACTGATTTTGATGCCGATCTTCCTGAAGTGAACAAAATACAGGACGAATGCGTAATAATTTTTAAACAGGCGTTGCCTTATATGTTAAGGGCAAGTAAATTGAAAGAGAAAAAGGAGGCGTATGAAGCTCTTGCTGGAATATATTTTGCATTGGGAGATATCGAAAAATCTAATTACTATAAAAAATTAGCGGAATCGATTAAGTAAGTTCTGTTCATTTTTTTTACCACCTTTTATCTTATAAATGGAACAGATAGCTTCTCCAATAAAATTAAAATTTAGTATTGGGAGAAAAATTGGAATTGGATTTGGAATCCTTATATTCTTAACCATCATCAATTTCATTGCCACATACATTACACTACATTACAGCAAAAAGATAAACGACAGCATTACCCAGGTTTACAATCCTTCTGTAAATAATCTGGAAGACCTTAACTTACTTTTATTAAGGTCAAGAATGTATATTTCAAATTGGGTTTTTATCCAAAGCGATGAAAATAATTTGGATAAAAAACGCTTAAATTCCTTAATTAAAACGGAATACCCTGAAGTAAAGGATAGAATTCAAAAACTAGCCGTCCATTGGAATGCTACAGACCAAAGAGAGATTGATTCAATATTTGTAAATATTGAGCAACTATTTGGAATGCACAATCATGTAATTGAAATTTTAAACTCATTTACAAGCTATGAAGATCCTTTAATTCTCTTTGAAGCCAGGAACATGGTTGAAGAGGGGGATATTCATATCAAAACAGAATATATTCTTGATAAACTTTCTAAAATTATTGACCAACAAAACAAAAACACCAATAAGGTTAGTGGAAACATGAAAACCTCATTCAGTGTTTTACAAACAGTGGTTGTAGGGTTTGGATTATTGATTCTTTTTGGAGGAATTCTTATTGCCTTTTTTACTGTCAGAACGATCGTAAGGCCAATTCATAGTTTAAAAGATGTAATAAATGTTATGGGTAAAGGTGTTATGCCCAATGAAAAATTAAAGGACAGAGAAGATGAAATAGGCGAAATGACCACAGCTCTTAACGGCTTGATAAAATCACTGAAACAAACAATTGATTTTGCCAAAGATGTTGGTTCAAGGAAATATGACACTGCATACTCACCTATAAGCAATGAAGATGAATTAGGTCACGCACTTATTCAAATGAGATATGATTTAAGGGAATATGGCGAAGGTATGGAACGTCTGGTTGAAGAAAGAACAGCCGAGGTTGTAAGACAGAAAGAAGAAATTGCTGGTCAGAATAAAACGTTGGAAAAACTTTATAAACACGTTACAGATAGTATTCATTACGCAAAGCGAATACAAAATTCAATTTTACCTCCTCTTAGTCTTATTCATAAGAGCCTTCCTGAAACATTCATTTTATACAAACCAAAGGACATTGTAAGCGGTGATTTTTATTGGTTCGATCAACATGGAGATGATATTATAATTGCTTCAGTAGATTGTACAGGACATGGAGTTCCCGGAGCACTAATGTCTATGATTGGAAATAATATTCTTAATCAGGCAACTATTAAATATGGGGCAGATAATGCGGCTCTTTTGCTCGATGAACTTAATCAAGGTGTAGCACATGCTTTAAGAATAGGCCAGGATTCTCAAAATGCCAAGGATGGTATGGATATATCTTTGTGTAGAATTAATTTTAAAAGTAACCTTCTTCAGTTTTCAGGTGCCTTTAATCCGCTTTATCTAATAAGAAACGAGGAATTAATTGAAGTCAAACCTGATAAATTTCCTATAGGTTATTATGTTGAGGACCCTGATAAAAAATATAAAAACCATGATTTTCAAATTATGGAAAATGACATATTTTACTTATTCACAGACGGTTATGCGGATCAGTTTGGTGGACCTAATGGAAAGAAATTTATGTACCGACAGTTTAAAGAGTTAATCATGCGCATTTATACCATGCCAATGGAAATGCAGCGTGAAATTTTAGAAACCACCATAGATGACTGGAAAAAAACTGCTGGAGTAGAGCAGCTAGATGATATCCAGGTGATCGGTGTAAGATTAAACAACAATAAGCTATAAATATATTGTGTGATATTGTTATTTTTGGAAGTTATATTAGTTACGGTTTCAACCGCAGAGCTGCATGATTGATTACTTGTCTATTTATGAGAAGATGCATGATAACAATATTATGCTCACCTTCAAAGGCGAAGTAACATTCGACCTGATCAATTCGATGCTGAAAATTATTGAGTCCAGACTCGATATGATAGAGGGCGATCTTAAAACCAGGAAAAAGGTTTACAATGTATTGGTAGAATGCTTGCAAAACCTTGTGCATCATATTGATACATTAGATCCTGGAGAAGAAACCAGTCCTTATCACAGTAAAACAGCATTGCTTATGATAACTACAAGTACAGATGGTTATCATGTGGTTACAGGGAATTATATTTTAAATGATAAGATTGAAAGATTAAAGAATTGGCTTGACGAAATTAATTCAGTTTCGGCAGATGAATTAAGGGATCTTTATAAAAGAATCTTAAATAATGAACAGTTCTCTGAAAAGGGGACGGCAGGACTAGGTTTTATAGACATTGCACGAAAATCTGGTCAAAAATTGATCTATGCTTTTCAACCGGTTAATGACCGCTACTCCTTCTTCAGTTTTCAAATTACTATACCTAAGAATTATCAATTAGCCTCGAGCAAATAACAGCATGGAATCATTGGTATTACAGCCCACTGCTCATACGCCTTCAGTAAGCCTAAACTCTGAATCAGGAGTTTTTGAATTTAAAGGTAGATCTACTCCGGAAAATTCCGTTGATTATTATGATCCTATATTTAAATGGCTTGATCAATATGTTGCCAGTCCTTTACCTAAAACAATAGTAAAACTTCAGTTCGAGTATTTCAATACAAGTTCTTCAAAATGTATATTAGATGTATTGAAAAAATTTGTGAAACTACATAATTCCGGAAGTGATGTTAAAATTCAATGGTTTTATGAAGAAGAGGATGATGACATGAAGGAAGCTGGTGAAGATTACAGTGATATTCTAGAAATACCATTTGAAATTCAGTTGATTCCATAATGAGTTCTAACAAAGAGAATCTCTTCAGAAGTGAAGCTCAAATACTGGAATCAAGCAAGAATTTCCTGAAAAAGGAAAATATTTCGTTTGATGAGTATAAAGATTCTTTTAAAGAACTTTGTTTCAATTATTCTGAATTGCTGGATCAGACAAAGCTTATTACCAGAGTTAGTGATAAACTACAAAACAAGCTTAATAGTGCTTACGAGTCGCTCGAAACAAAAAATATTGAGCTCCAAAGCACTATTGACGAACTTACCAAAGCACGGGTAGGTAGAAAAGCTCAAACAATTATCTTATTTTTAGGTCTTTCCCTTTTCATTCTGGAAGAAATAGTTCTGGAACCATTTATTGATAATTATTCCACTAATATTTGGCTTAGCCTAAGCATAAAATTAATAATTGCCTTATTATTAAAACCCTTAGAGTCATTTGTTGAAAGTTTCCTTTTAAAAGCTGCCAAGAAAGCAGCGCCTGGTGTAATTAATTCTCCAGTTACTTCTTAGCTTTTCTCCATTCAAAAGTATTTATAAGGTGCATAACCTCTTTTTTCATATATTCTATTGAGGGTGATAAAGAATCAATTTTAGTGCTTTTAAAATAGACCGCACCTCTCATGAAATTCTCGCTGCTGTCTGTCAGGTAAAATTGAAAAGGACTAGGTACATCACCTGTTAATTCAATAACAACAGCTGATTTTCCAGAAGGAGTTTTAATAATATTTTCTTCAATTGAATATGCTTTTACTTGGTGCTTATTAGCTAATTTATATGAATCATCAATCAATTCTTCTAACCTTTTATGATCAATTTTTGAAAATAAAGGTTTGTAAGTAAGTTGAATATCAGCATCGAAGGAAGGATAATAAACATTTATCCAATAAGGTTCTGCAATGGATGAATTGTCTTTTTTTATGACCGAATACCTGGAATACTCAAAAGTATAGGGAAACCTTTCTTCAAGTTCACGATAGGATGGCTGAGGAAGGTCTAATCTGTTATAACCCTTAGGTTTAGGAACATAGTCCTTTGAACAGGAAGTAAAAATAAAGAAAATAAAGACTAAAACGGGATAGAATATTCTTAGCATTTTTAATATTTACGGTAAGGACTTAGACCCTCACCGTAAATATAAGAAATTACTTAAAAAGGCAGATCGTCTGTTTCATTAGCTGCTATACCTTGAGGTATTGCATTTTCAGACATTCGGGCGTATGATGATGTTGTACCATTTGATTCACCGCCTTCACTATTACCGTTAGCATTAGAACCTAACATGGTAAAATTATTTGCCCTTATTTTGGTAGCATATTTTTTTACACCATTATCTTCCCAGCTATCAGTTTTTAGACTACCTTCTATATAAACCAATTTACCTTTTTTTAGGTACTGCTCTGCTATTTTGGCCAATTCTCCCCAAACTTCAATGTTATGCCATTCGGTTTGGTCAACTTTATTGCCAGCTTTGTCTTTATACGATTCAGTTGTTGCAAGTGAAAATTTTGCAACTGACGCACCTTTATCAAAATGCTTAACTTCAGGGTCCTTGCCTAAGTGGCCTACTAAAATTACTTTGTTAACACTACCAGCCATTTCTTTAATATTTAGGGTTTAAACTACAAATGTATAAAAAAATCTATTTGTTAATATATTTCAAAAGTAACACAGGTTTTGCCAGGTTTTCGACTTCATCCTCAGAATAAAATTTAAGATTTAATTTTTCCACTTCTTCTTTTTTTAATTGGCATACAAAAAACTTAGCAGTTATTTTTTGGTGAGTTAGGATATGAATATATGTTTCTGATAATTCAGAAAAATTAATCCTTTCCGTAAAATGGGTAGTTAATTCTATCCTTAATTCTTCTGGGTCAAGAATTTTGTCCTTCTCAATAAGATAAAATTCAAACAATCCTGACCAGATATCCTTTAGAATTCTTTGTCTCATTGCCAAATTGTTGCCTTCTTTAAAGATAACATAATTAAAAAATCTTTCTTTGACTTTGACTTTGTTAATTTTAACTGGTAATTGTGAAACCAATCCGTGGGTGTATGCGAAACATGCCTCGCTAAAAATGCAGTTTGGACAATCAGGTTTGCCAGGTATACAATATAGAGCACCAAACTCCATAATTGCCTGGTTAAATAAACCAGGATTGCCAGATGGAATATGATTTAAAGCAATTAATTCTATTTTTTTTTGAGTCGAAGGCAAAGATATATCTTCAGATATTCCAAAAAGCCGTGTTAAAACTCTGTAAACATTACCATCGACCACAGGGGTTTTCTCATCAAATGCAAAAGAAGCTATAGCAGCAGCGGTATATCTACCTACACCTTTTAATTTAAGTAATTCGGTAAAGGAAGATGGAAATTCTCCGGACATCTCTTCCAAAATTTGTTTTGAAGCATAATGCATATTCCTTGCCCTTGAATAATAACCTAATCCCTGCCAATATCTAAGTATTACATCAATGGATGCAGATGCAAAATCCTGAACAGTTGGGAAATGTTGGACAAACTTTTCATAGTAGGGAAGTCCTTGTTGCACACGTGTTTGCTGCATAATTATTTCTGAAATCCATATTTTATATGGATCTGAAGTATGTCTCCATGGTAGGTCACGCTTATTTATTTGATACCAATTTATCAGCTTATCAGCTAATCCAGGCAAATATTGCATTCAGTTGATAATTAAAAAGTTAAATCATTAAACAAATAATGGGAACTCATTTTTTAATTAGAAAAATCGCTTTAAATTTGCGACCCTGTTTCGTAAATAGCTAATAATCTTAGTTTTAACATAAATTTCAAGAAGGTGACAAAAGCAGACGTAATTTCTAAAATCTCAGAGCAAACTGGAATTGACAAGAACGATGTTTCAGCAGCAGTTGAGGCATTTTTTACTGTAGTAAAAGAATCAATGGAAGAAGGTGATAACATCTATATCCGTGGTTTTGGTAGTTTTATTAACAAGAAAAGGGCTCAAAAGGTGGCCAGAAATATCTCCAAAAATACTGCTATTGTAATTGAAGAACATTATGTTCCTCATTTTAAACCATCAAAAGAATTTGTTGCAGTTATCAAAAAAAGTAAAAAAATTAAAGATTAAGTATTAGGGTCGAGGCAACTGATGAACAAACAACAACTTATTATAGTATTTGTATCTGTTGCTATAGTTTTAACTATTTTCTCTTTGCCTAAGGTTTTGTTGAACAAAGAAGAGAAGGAACTTGAAAATTCTGCTACCCTAGAAAATGAGCAGCCTAAAACTCCCAAAAAAGAACATGGATCAGTTTCGTTTTCATCTTCAGATAAGTTTAAGTCAGAAAGATTAAAGAATAAGTTATTAACTGCTGAATATTCCAATTCAATAATTTTATTAGATTCTTTATCAATTATTTACAACAATAAGGGGCTTTATGATAGTACTGCTTTTTATTATGAAAGGACACTTGCAAAGTATGACAATGCTGCTGGATTTGTAGCAATTGGCGATGCTACTTACAAAGCATACTATTTCGCAACTGATGATGAGAGATCTGCTGAATGGGCCTTGAAGACTCAACAATACTATCAAAAAGTATTAGCTAAGGATCCATCAATGCTGGATGTAAAGGCAAGAATGGCCATGACTTATACTAAGGGAAAGAACCCTATGAAAGCGGTTCTTACTTTAAGAGAAGTGTTAGAAAAAGATCCTGAAAATGAACAGGCACTTTTAAATATCGGTTTGTTATCTGTTCAGTCAGGACAATTTGAAAAAGCAATTGAGAGGTTTAAAAAGTTACTCTCTGTTAACAAAAGTAATTGGTTAGGGACATTTTACCTGGGAATTGCTTACAATGAAACCGGCAAAAAGGAACTTGCGAAAGAATGTTTCGCAAAAGTGATTGCCAACGAAAAAGAAGTGCAGGTTAAGGAAGCTGCAGAACAATATTTAAAACAATTATCAATTAACCCTTAAAAATTTTAAAATTATGCCTTGCGGTAAAAAAAGGAAAAGACACAAAATGGCTACCCACAAAAGGAAAAAAAGGCTAAGAAAAAACAGGCATAAAAAGAAATAGGCTATACGGCCCATTTCACCGCCCGACTTGATAACAGGTCGGGCTTTACTTGTTTAATCTTTACTTTATAAACTCTTAAAAAGTGGCTAATGAACTATTTATCAATTCATCTGCAAAAGAAGATAGAATTGCACTG
>JACMRH010000023.1 GCA_014376535.1 Cytophagales bacterium
ATAAGGCCCTTTTTTTATTGAACGTCCCATTACTTCTTCTTAGAAATAATTAATGAATCTGAATACTTATTTGGTTTTCTGGTTTTAAGACCTTTGGTATATAAACCATTTCTAGATCTTGGATGTCCTCCTGAAGCTCTACCTTCACCACCACCCATCGGGTGATCGACAGGGTTCATTGCTACAGCTCTTACTCTTGGAGTTCTTCCTAACCAACGGCTTCTACCCGCTTTTCCTATTGTTGTGTTGATATGATCAGCATTAGAAACTGTTCCTACCGTTGCCTTACATGTACCTAACACAAGACGTATTTCACCAGAAGGTAATTTGATACTTGCATATTTTTCATCACGACCAACTAGTTGTCCGTAACCACCTGCACTTCTAGCTAAAACGCCACCTTTACCAGGCTTCAATTCAATATTGTGTATGAATGTACCAAGAGGTATTTGTGATAAAATCAATGCATTACCTATTTCTGGAGGAGAACCAGTGCCAGACAATAAAGTCTGACCAACTTTTAATCCTGAAGGGCAAATAATATATCTTTTTTCACCATCTACATAAGCTAGTAAAGCTATCCTTGCAGAACGATTTGGATCATACTCTACAGTTTTTACTTTTGCAGGTACACCATCTTTATCCCTTTTAAAATCGATGATACGGTACATTTGTTTGTGACCACCACCGATGTAACGCATAGAGCGCTTTCCATCACTATTTCTTCCACCAGACTTTCCAATAAAAGTCAATAAACTCTTCTCAGGTTTTGATTCCGTTATTTCATCAAACGTAGGAGCGATCCTATGTCTCTGACCTGGAGTAGTGGGTTTTAATTTTTTTATAGCAGCCATTATATTGCTAATTAAATGCTAGAGTAAATGTCAATTATTTCACCTTTCGCGACTGTAACTACAGCTCTTTTTACTGGAGATACTCTACCCGCAAGAACTTTAGTTTTGGTCATCTTACTTTTGGACTTTCCAGCAGTAACATAGGTGTTTACACTTTCTACATTAACACCATATTCCTTTTCAATGGCATTACGTATTTCAATTTTATTTGCGTCGCGATCTACCACGAATGCATATCTACCTTTTTCAGTAAACGTTGCATATTTTTTTGTGATGATCGGCTTTATTATGATAGCTGACATTACCTTAGCTTATTAAGTCAATTAATGATTCCAAAGCAGTTTCACCAATTACTAGCTTTTCAGCATTCATAATTTCATAAGTGTTCAAGTCACTTACATTGATTACTTTGGCATTAGGAAGATTTCTAGAAGAAAGACTGATATTTTTAAGATTATCAGAACCTGCAAGCAAGAACAATGTTTTAGAAGAATCTAAACTTAAATTTTTAAGAATAGAACTGAATTCTTTAGTCTTTGGAGCAGTAAGAGAAAAATCTTCAATAAAAATTAATGAATTATCTTTCAATTTGTAAGCAATAGCAGATCTTCTCGCTAATTGTTTAACCTTTTTATTTAATTTAAAACTGTAATCTCTTGGTCTTGGTCCGAATATACGACCCCCACCAACAAATACACCAGACTTTATACTACCAGCACGGGCTCCACCTGTACCTTTTTGTTTTTTAATCTTTTTAGTAGAGTAAGCCATTTCGCTTTTCTCTTTCGCCTTGTGAGTACCTTGACGTTGTGCAGCTAAGTAGTGCTTAACATCTAACCATATAGTATGGTCATTAGGAGCTGATTCAGAAAGCAAAACTGGAACCGAAACTTTTTTGCCAGTTTCTTTACCCTTTATATTTATTACTGCGATATCCATTTTACTTCTCTAGAATAACGTAACTATTTTTAGAACCTGGCAAACTACCACTGATAATTACCAGGTTTTTGTCTGCTAGTACTCTTAGAACTTTCAAATTTTGAACTGTAACTCTGGCGTTACCAAGTCTTCCTGCCATGCGTATACCTTTAAATACACGAGAAGGAAAAGAACAAGAACCAATAGAACCTGGGTGACGAGCTCTGTTATGCTGACCGTGAGTTTGACCACCTACTCCTGCAAAACCGTGTCTTTTTACAACACCTTGAAAACCTTTACCAATAGAAGTTCCGATTACATCAATTTTATCACCATCAGCGAATATATCCGCTGCAGATAATGTATCTCCTAATGAAACAGATTTATCAAAGGATCTGAATTCAACTAGTTTGCGTTTTGGTGTAGTGTTAGCTTTTTTAAAGTGACCAATCATTGAAGAAGATACACTTTTTTCTTTCACATCACCATATCCCAATTGAACGGCTTCATAGCCATCATTTTCAATTGTTTTTATCTGGGAGACAACACATGGACCTAATTCTACGACTGTACAAGGAATCGCTTTCCCTTCAGCTTCGTATATCCTGGTCATCCCAATTTTTTTCCCAATAAGACCTAACATAATTTTTTAAGAATTAGGAATTTAGTTAATCTAAAGACCCCCTCTAAAAAGGGAGTGCAAAGTTAAGATATTTTTTTTATTTGCCTATAAAAAAGGGGGAAATATTATTTAAATATTTCCCCCAAATTAAGATTAGAAATCAGACTTTGATTTCAACATCTACACCACTAGGTAACTCTAATTTCATTAGAGCATCTACGGTTTTAGCACTGGTTGAATAAATATCAACCAATCTCTTATAAGTACACAGTTGAAACTGCTCCCTTGCTTTTTTGTTTACGTGAGGAGAACGCAATACTGTGAAGATTTCCTTCTCTGTAGGTAAAGGAATAGGACCACTTACGATTGCTCCAGTCGCTTTTACAGCTCTGACAATTTTCTCTGAAGATTTATCAACCAGATTATGGTCGAAAGACTTCAATTTGATTCTGATTTTCTGACTCATTTTGTAATTATGCTTTAACAGCTCCTTTAGACTTGGCTATGATACCTTCTGCCATGTTGTTTGGAACAGCTTCGTAATGTGAAAAAGAAAGGGAAGCTGATGCACGACCTGAAGTCAACGTTCTTAGGTCTGTAATATATCCGAATAATTCCGATAAAGGAACATTAGCTCTAATTATAGAAGCTGTACCCCTAGAATCCATTCCTTTCATTAAGCCTCTTCTTCTATTAAGGTCACCTGTAACTGATCCTGTATATTCATCTGGAGTTACAACATCAACATTCATGATTGGCTCAAGAAGTTGAGGACCTGCAGTTTTTGCTGATTCTTTAAAACCTATTCTAGCTGCTAACTCAAATGATAATGAATCGGAGTCAACATCATGATATGATCCGTGGAAAATTCTAACTCTGTAAGAATCAATTGGGAATCCAGCTAAAGGACCGTTCTTTTTCGATTCTTCAAATCCTTTCTGAATTGCAGGGATAAACTCACGTGGAATAACACCTCCAACAATTTCATTTACGAATTCAAGACCTTCTTTATCGTCGTTACGTGGACCGATTTCAAATACGATATCGGCAAATTTACCACGGCCACCAGTTTGTTTCTTATAAACTTCACGGTGCTCGACTGTTTTGGTAAGCCTTTCCTTGTAAGCAACCTGAGGGGCGCCTTGATTAATTTCTACTCCAAACTCACGTTTAAGTCTGTCAATGATGATTTCCAGGTGAAGCTCACCCATTCCACGAAGGATAGTCTGACCAGTTTCCTGATCTGTGTGAACTCTTAAAGTAGGGTCTTCTTCAACAAGTTTAGAAATACCCATTCCTAATTTATCTACATCAGCCTGTTTTTTAGGCTCTATAGCGTAACCAATAACTGGTTCCGGGAAATCCATTGATTCAAGGATGATTTTTGCTTTTTCATCGCAAAGAGTATCTCCTGTTTTAATATCTTTAAATCCAACAACCGCCCCGATGTCACCTGCTGGTAAACGATCAATCTGGTTTTGTTTGTTGGCATGCATTTGGAAAATCCTTGAAATACGCTCTTTACTTTCTGAGCGTGTATTGTATACATATGAGCCAGACTCTAATACTCCAGAATATGCTCTTACGAAACAAAGGCGACCTACGAATGGGTCAGTTGCGATTTTAAATGCTAAACCACAGAATGATTCAGATTCAGACATTTTTCTTGTTACTTCAAGACCAGTATCTGGATCTGTTCCAGTGATACCTTTTTTGTCAAGAGGTGATGGAAGTAAAGCCATCACATAATCAAGCATAGTTTGTACCCCTTTGTTTTTGAAAGAAGAACCACAAAGCATTGGAACAATTTTCATGTCAATTGTTGCCTTGCGAAGGGCATCAAGAATTTCTTGCTCAGTTATAGATTTTGGATCTTCAAAGAATTTCTCCATTAAAGACTCATCATAATCAGCAACAGCTTCCAGAAGTTTCTCTCTGTATTCAAGTGCCTCTTCCATCATATCTTCTGGAATTGGCACTTCCTGGAATGTCATTCCTTTGTCGTGCTCATTCCACTGAATTCCGCGGAAGTTTACTAAGTCTACAACGCCAGTAAAGTTATCTTCAGCACCGATTGGTAATTGTAACGCAACAGCATTACTACCCAACATTTCTTTAACTTGTTTTACCACGTTTAAGAAATCCGCACCAGACCGGTCCATCTTATTTACAAAACCAAGACGGGCCACACTATAATTATCTGCTAGTCTCCAGTTAGTTTCAGATTGAGGTTCAACACCATCAACAGCACTAAAAAGAAATACTAAACCATCAAGTACACGTAATGAACGGTTTACTTCAACAGTAAAGTCTACGTGACCAGGTGTATCTATTATATTAACGTGGTAGCTGTTATCTCTCCATTTCCAGTCTACAGTTGTAGCTGCTGAAGTGATAGTGATACCTCTCTCCTGCTCCTGTGCCATCCAGTCCATTGTTGCAGCACCTTCGTGCACCTCTCCAATTTTGTGACTTACACCAGCGTAGTAAAGAATACGTTCTGTTGTTGTGGTTTTACCAGCATCGATGTGAGCGGCAATTCCAATATTTCTGGTGAATCTTAGGTCGCGCGCCATTCTTAGAACCTAAAATGTGAATATGCTTTATTAGCCTCCGCCATACGGTGAGTATCATCTTTTTTCTTCACTGCAGCACCTTCACCTTTAGAAGCAGCAATTATCTCGCCAGCTAATTTTTCTTTCATAGACTTCTCATTACGCTTACGAGCATAATTGATCATCCATTTAATACCTAAAGATTGCTTGCGTTCCGGACGAACCTCAGTAGGAACCTGAAAGTTAGCTCCACCAACGCGTCGGCTTTTTACTTCTACAGATGGGATAACGTTATTCAAACCACGTTTCCAAACTTCAAGTCCGCTTTCAGTAGTTTTCTTTTCTACAATTTCAAGGGCATCATAGAAGATACCGAATGCAAGGCTTTTTTTGCCTTCCAACATTAAGTTATTTACAAACTTAGTAACCAAAGTATCTTTGAACTTTGGATCTGGAAGGACGTATCTCTTTTTAGGCTTAGCTTTTCTCATCGCTATATTTTGAAACTTTAATTATTTTTTACCGCCTTTACCTTTGGTAGGTGCTGCTACCTGCCCTGGCTTAGGACGTTTTGTACCGTATTTAGATCTAGCTTGTTTTCTACCTGTAACACCGGCAGTATCAAGTGCACCACGAATAATGTGGTAACGAACTCCAGGAAGGTCTTTGACCCTTCCACCGCGAATTAACACGATTGAGTGTTCCTGTAAGTTGTGACCTTCTCCCGGAATGTAAGCATTTACTTCTTTTCCGTTTGTAAGCCTTACCCTTGCTACCTTACGCATTGCTGAGTTAGGTTTTTTTGGTGTAGTAGTGTACACACGTGTACATACACCTCTGCGTTGAGGACAAGAATCCAGAGCAGGAGACTTAGATTTCCAAGTCATTTTTTCTCTTCCGACCCTTACTAGTTGCTGAATAGTAGGCATTTATAACAAATTTATTGAGTACCCTTCAAAATGGGAGTGCAAAGATAGATAAATTACCTAGCAAACAAAAAAAAAATTAAAATATGTTTAATGAATTTATAAATACGAATTAAACTGATGCATTAAGGAACTGTATAATACTAATACCTCATTTTGATGACCTCATTCTCTGTGAACAATATATCTATACTATATATAAGAAATTGATACAGATTGTAATTCTTAAAATTGGAAAAAGATATTTTTTAATTAGATTAATACTATTCTGATTTTCCTTACATCTACTTATTTATATCAAAAAACTAATACCAAAAATTATCGTTATCCTTATATAAGGAATCACAGAACACATTTGAATTACTGTTTATTCATTTTCAATAAATAAAATAGTCTTAAATATTTATCCATTATGAGAATACGACACAAATATATAGTTATGGCAATGTTTGCCCTACTGTCTATTTGTGTAAATGCTCAAACTTGTAATTGGAAATTAATTTCTGCTAACAACCACCATACAATAGCAATAAAATCAGACGGTACCCTTTGGGGATGGGGTAATAACGAATATGGCCAGTTGGGAGATGGAACAACCATCAGTAAAAATAATCCAGTTCAAATCGGGCATGAGAATAAGTGGGTGCAGATTGCCACAGGTTATAATCATAGCTATGCAATCAGATCTGATGGAACCCTTTGGGCTTGGGGAAATAATTATTATGGGCAATTAGGGGATAAAACTTACATCGATAAAATTACTCCGTTAAAAATAGGGAATGACACTAATTGGGTAAAGATTTCTTCTGGTTGGCATCATGGAATTGCTATTAAATCTAATGGTTCACTATGGGCATGGGGTTTAAATAATTATGGTCAATTGGGAGATGGCTCTACAATAAATAGTAATCAACCTATACAAATCAGTTCCGATTTTACGTGGAATTGTATTAGTACTGGAAGTTCTCATACCATAGGTTTAAAAACAAATGGTACCCTTTGGGGATGGGGCTTAAATAACAGTGGCCAAGTTGGCGATGGAACTTTAGTTGAAAGACACGTCCCAACACAGGAAATTAGCGGATCAACCTGGATAAAAATTATTACTTCTTTTGAACACAACCTAGGTATAAAAACAGATAATACTTTATGGGCATGGGGTTCAAATACATCTGGACAATTAGGTGACGGTACAAAAACAAGCAAGGCTAATCCTGTTCAGATTGGATTAGCAGAATGGAAAAGTATAGCTACAGGTGAAGAAGGAAGTTTAGGAATAAAATCTGATGGAACACTTTGGGGCTGGGGATCTGATCAATATGGCCAGATTGGGGATGGAAGTTCTGTGGGAAAAAGAAGTCCTGTACAGGTGGGATCTGAAAATAAGTGGTCTAATATATTCTCAGGTTCATTTAATTCTCTAGGACTTAAATCTGATGGAACATTTTGGACTTGGGGCAATAATGAGGCTGGCCAACTAGGTGATGGGACATATTCAAACAAATATAGCCCTACTCAGATTGCAAACGGAACATGCCTTAATTCAAATCTTTTTTGGATTACAGATGCTAATCTTAGGACGTGTTTAAAGTATCAATATCCTGATTGTTTTAACAACTTTGATTATTTAAATATTGATTGCGCCAATAATTCCCTGATAAGCTCCATTGTTATTTCTGGCAAACAAATTTCTAATTTAGATGGGATCCAATACTTCACAAATCTGTCGACTATAGATTGTAGAAATAATAATATAACTAATTTACCACCTTTACCATCTTCATTAAATACATTTTTATCAAGTCAGAATTGCTTTTGTCCATTCATCCCATTAAGACCAGCATCATTTCCAGCTTCTGGAACATGGCAGGTGACACCGAACAAAACAAGTTGCTCTACTCATTTAAGTTTACCAGTTAGTCCTGTATTAACAGACATCAATACCGCAACGTCATTAGTTATTGGGAAGGCTATTTATTTTAATGGAAGCAATAATCACATTGATTTTCAATCTTTTACAATGTCCGAATCTCCTGTTACGATTGAATTTTGGGCTAAACCTGAAGCGACTGGTTCTTCAAGATCTGTGCTGCTTAACATTGGAGGAATAAATGGAATTATAATTTCACAACCTGATGCTAACTCTAACCCAAACTCAATAAGTTTTACATACGGTTCAGGGGGAGAAACACCTGTGATTAACATACCTGAATTTTCTACCTGGAATCATTATGCGATTAATTGCACAGGAAAATCAGGTACTTATAATTTCTACCTTAACGGTCAACTTATTAAATCTGGTAGCCTGACGAATTCTCAGGTTAGTTTAACCGGTTTGTATATTGGCGCAACAAATTCGTTATCAGATTTTTATAAAGGTTTTTTACATGATGTCAGAATATGGAAAAAGATAAGAACTCAATCTGAAATCCTTTCAACTGTACAATCATTTAATGACTTTGCCAATCCTGATTTGATTGCAGCATATAAATTGAATGAAGGTGTTGGATTTACAGCTAAGGATTATTCAATAAGAAACCAAAATGGAAATATTGTGAACTGCATTTGGGGTGATGTCGATAATCAGGTTCAATATTCATGGTCTCCTGCAACATATCTTTCATCGGCTATTGGACAAAACATGACTTTTAATAGCTCTGTACCTAACAACTATTCCTACACTGTAACGGCAAGCAAACAAAATTCCTGTCAAAGTGCTTTAAATTTGAATGTTATAGCCAAAAATAATATTGGAAGGGATTTTGTTAGCCCTATCCAAATTGGAAACTTAAGTTATGGTTCAAATTATAGCAATACTCAGAATAATAATCCATCAAATGGATTTAAAAATGATGTTGGTCAGCCTAGTGATGATATTTTTTATTCCTTTACTGTAAGTCAAAACTCAAATGTTGTAATAAGCCATTGCAATTCTGGCTTATCTGACACTTATATGCATTTATTTAATTCCAATAGAACTTTGATAAGCTCTAATGATGATTATGGGCCTTCTTGTCAAAATTACAGGGCATCAATTACAAGTAATCTCGCTCCAGGAACTTATTACATTGCGAGTGAAGGTTATAATTTGAATGCAGGTGATATTACTACTGAAGTGAAAGTAAAGGAATGCGTTTCAATGCCAGGTACAAATTATTTAAATCCTATCGTGATGAATAACAGTATTGGATCTTGCTACTCTTTTACTGATATTAGAAATAATGCTGCCTGCTACGGGAATGATTATGGACAGCCGAGTGAAGATATATTTTATAAATTCACTTTAAATTCTACCCAGACTGTTACTATTTCAAATTGTGGATCAGAAATAATTGACTCCTACATGACCTTGCTGGACGCAAACGGAAATTATTTTGATTCAAATGACGATAGTCCAAATTGCTCTGCAAACCTGCATTCTTATTTACGAAGAGAATTGCCTGCTGGAACCTATTATATTGTTGAAGAAGGGTATGGTAATTCTTCTGGGTTTATTAGGGTAAATCTAACTACAGGTATTAATTGTCGAATTGAAGAGAATAAAAATGAAAAACAAGAAATTTCGGAAAAAATAGAATTTGAAACTTCTATCACTTCTGTTTATCTTTTCCCTAATCCTGCTAACGAAAATGTTACGCTTAACATTTCGGACATAAACGGGAATGTTATAGTAACAATTAAAGATATTTCCGGAAAAGTGGTGAAATCGGTACTTGCCAATTCAATTCAAACAGAAATCAATTCCGGTGATTTGAAAGCCGGAATGTATTATGTTTCTTTTCAGAATAACAATAGGACTGAGAATTTGAAACTGCAAATCAGTAAATAAGAATAAATTTAATATAGAATAAATTAGTCTTTACTTTTTATTCCTGGATTCAAGCACTTTTACAACTTCTTCGAGCGAATAGTCTTTTGCTTCAAGTAAAACCAAATAATGATAAAGTAGATCTGCTGCTTCCCCTAAAAACAATTCTTTATTATTGTCTTTCGCTTCTATGACCAATTCAATAGCCTCTTCTCCTACTTTTTGAGCAACTTTATTAATTCCTCTTTTGAATAAGGAAGCAGTATAAGATGTGTCGTTTGGTTGAATTTTGCGGTCTTTAATCGTTTTGGATAAGGATCTGATGAATGCGATAGAGTCGTTATTACTCTCGTTAAAACAGGTATCAGCACCAGTGTGACAAGTTGGGCCTATCGGTTCAGCTTTAATAAGAAGTGAATCATTATCGCAATCCTGAATGATTTCCTTTAACATCAAAAAATGACCAGAGCTTTCTCCTTTGGTCCAAAGCCTACCTTTAGTTCTGCTGAAAAACGTTACCTTACCTGAATCAAGTGTCGTTTGAAGTGCTTCTTTATTCATGAATGCCACCATCAAAACTACTCTTGTTTTTACATCCTGCACCACAACGGGAACTAAGCCACCGTGTTTTTCGAAATCAATCTCCATTAAAAAATCAATAAGCTGCAAAGGTAATATATAATATTCAGGCTAAGTTAGGATTGCCAAAAACCTGCCCAAAAAATCCTTTTAAAAACAGGGAGCATTCAATTTGCCTCTCGAACATGCCCATATGACCTGTTTCGGCTAAAAAAAGAACTGAACTTTGTTGAGGCAGATAACACTGTGCTAAACTTTTTTCTAAAGGCACACCTGTATCTTCTTTGCCAACTATAAATGCTACTGGCAAATTTGTTTCCTGAAGTACTGTAATCCTGTCCTTTCTATCGCGCATTGCGTAAATGGTATTCACGATGTTTTCGGATTTCATTTTTAAGGCAATTTTGGTTGCATAAATTATGCTGTCTTTTAACTCTTCCTTTCTTCCACGATAAAATAATGCTGGTACAAAAGGATTTGAAAAAGCTTCAACCCCGTGCTTTTTTACATATTCAGCTGTTTTATTACGATTTTCCTTTTTATCAGGAGCATCTTCATAAGCTGAAGAATGAAACAAACAGAAACCCGCCAAATTTTGGAAATACTTTTCAGCATATGCTAACGTCACATAACCTCCCAAAGAATGACCAACGAGAATAAATTTATCGGGAGTAATTGAAAGCATTGTTTCATTAACCAAATCTGCAATGTTTTCAATATATGTGTTCTCGCCCAATGCTTCAGATTTTCCATGACCAGGCAAATCAATACAAACAACCTGAAATTCTTCTGTAAAAGAATTTACAAAATGATCCCAGATCTCAACACTTTCGCAGAATCCATGAAGAAAAACCACGATTTTACCCTTTCCTTTTGAAGTAAAGTTTAATAAGTTGCCCATAGTCTAAATTCTTAAGACAATATACAGAAGTCCTTCAATATGGATTACAAAAAATCAAAGTTCTCATATTTTTAAGTTCAAAATATGTGAAACTATCTGAAATTCACTTGGTATAACCAATATAGACTCCTATTTTTGCGACCCTAAATTCAATCCAGAATAGATGAAAGTTTGGAAATTCGGAGGAACATCTGTAGGTGCACCAGAAAGGATGCATTCAATCGCCAACCTTATTAATGATGGCGAAAAAAAAATAGTAGTGCTTTCTGCTGTATCAGGAACAACTAATACTTTGGTTGAAATATCGAAGTTAAGTTTGAAAAAAGAATTCGAGGCAGCAAAAGGAAAAGTACAGGAATTACAAAACAAGTATCTGCCGTTTGTTGAGAATCTGTATTCGACAGCTGAAGGTAAATCTAAAGGCTCTTCAATTCTGGAAGAACACTTCAGTTTGCTTAAAAATCATATAAAGGAAGGATTTTCAGAGGTTGAGGAAAAGCTTTTTCTTGCTCAGGGTGAACTAATATCAACCAAGCTTTTTACTTCTTACTTACAAGAAATCAAAATGAAGGCAGCATTGCTCCCTGCACTAGATTTCATGAAAATTGATGAGGAAAACGAACCCATATTGTCTTTCACAGAAACAGAGCTTGGCAAAATTATAAAACAACATTCTGACATTGAGCTTTTTATAACTCAAGGATATATTTGTAGAAATTCAAAAGGTGAAGTAGATAACTTACAACGAGGCGGAAGTGATTTTACAGCCACTCTTATTGGTGCTGCTTTATATGCTGACGAAGTCCAGATCTGGACAGACATTGATGGGATGCACAATAATGATCCGCGTGTTGTTAGACGTACTTACCCAATTGCAGAGGTTTCTTTTGATGAGGCCGCAGAGTTAGCCTATTTTGGTGCTAAGATTTTGCATCCTACCTGTATTCGCCCAACACAAGAGAGAAAGATTCCGGTGAGACTTTTAAATACCATGGCTCCTAAGGAAAAAGGAACTGTAATTACACAAAAAGGATCAGGGAATGCTTTTACAGCGGTGGCAGCAAAAGATGGCATTACTGCTATCAAGATTAAATCTACCAGAATGCTAAATGCATATGGTTTTTTAAGAAGGGTTTTTGAAGTGTTTGAAAAATTTAAAACTTCTGTTGACATGATCACTACTTCAGAGGTAGCTGTTTCATTGTCAGTAGACAATTCCAAGCATCTTGATGCCATTCTTACAGAGCTATCAACTTTTGCTATTGTAGAAGTGGACCACGACCAAACAATAGTTTGTGTTGTTGGCAATTTTACTGCTGAACAGCCAGGAATGGCAATAAAAGTTTTTGCTGCTTTGAAAGAGATTCCTGTAAGGATGATTTCATATGGCGGAAGTGAAAATAATATATCAGTTTTGATTGACTCAAAGTATAAAAATGAAGCGTTAAATGCAGTGAATGAAGGCGTTTTCTTTGCTGAAAATATAAGTGTTTAATTCAATTTGAATTCGTATTTAAACAATAAAGCCACCGATTTGGTGGCTTTATTGTTTAAATACCTCTCCCGATTAAGACCTTTGGTCTTAATATCCCTCTCTTGAGAGGGACTTGAACTCTCTCCCGATTCGACCTTCGTTCGAAATATCCCTCATCGGAGAGGGACTTTAGCCTGATTGATTCCATTTTTAATTTTGGAAGCTTACAAATTAATAATTAACTCTTGACTATTAACTCTTAACTAAAATCGTCCAATTCTTTAATAACCAATTCACTAGCTAGTTTTGGATCGGCTTTTCCTTTGCTTCTTTTCATTACTTCACCCATGAACAAGCCTAAAATTCCTTTCTTGCCTCCTCGGTATTCGGCCACCTTTGCAGGCATTTCTGCTAACACTTCTTTGATAATTGGCAAAAGCGAATCTGAATTACTGTCCTGAAGAATATTTAACTCTTTTGCCAATTGCAAAGGTGTTTTTGCTGGCGAAATAAGCATTTCAGGATATATGGTCTGTTGAGCAGCAGTGTGGCTTACTTTTCTACTGTCTACCAATTCAATTAACTCAGCTAGTTTGGATGGTGTAACGGGATAATCCTTAATGTGAAGAGTCAATTCATTTAAAAATGATTTAACCGGGCCCATTACCCAATTAGATGCAGCCTTATAGTTGGCAGTTTTACCACATATTTCTTCAAAAAATAGGGCAATTTCCTTATTGTCTGTCAAAACGTATGCATCATATTCTGGCAAGCCATATTGCTTTTGAAATTTGTCTAACAAATAATTAGGCAATGGTGGCATTGCTGCTTTGATATTATTTAACCATTCTTCAGATACAATTATGGGCTGAAGATCTGGTTCAGGAAAATAACGATAATCGTTCATTTCTTCTTTTGTACGCATACTTGCAGTTTTGCCAGTTCCAGCATCAAAAGTCCTTGTTTCAGAAATAATGATTTCGTCTTTTTCTATTTGATCAATCTGACGGTCAATTTCATGTTCTATTGCACGTTGCACATTTCGGATAGAGTTCATATTCTTGACCTCAACCTTTTTACCAAGTGTTTTGCTTCCCTTGAGCATTACAGAAATATTTGCATCACAACGAAGAGATCCTTCTTCCATGTTGCCATCGCATATTTCTAAATATCTAACTAATTTCCTTACTTCTGTTAGAAACTGATAAGCTTCATCTGATGAAAAAAGGTCTGGTTCAGAAACCATTTCTATTAATGGCACTCCTGCCCTGTTATAATCTACCAAAGTATCAGTTTCACCATCTATATGAATAGACTTTCCGGCATCTTCTTCCATGTGAATTCTGTTCAATTGAACTTCACGGTAATTGCCATCATTCAATTTGATTTTTACTTTGCCGCCAATACAAATTGGATGTTTGTCCTGGGTGATTTGATAACCTTTTGGTAGATCGGGATAATAATAGTTTTTGCGTGCATATTCATTGTACCTGGATATTTCACTTCCGCATGCAAGGCCGATTTTCATTGCAAATTCAACAGCAGTTTTATTTGCTTTGGGCAATGCTCCTGGGTGCGCCAATGTTATAACAGAAACATTTGTATTTGGAAGATCACCGAATTCTGCAGAGTCCCCAACGAAGGCTTTGCTTTTTGTAAGCATCTGACAATGAACTTCTAATCCTATAACTGGCTGGTACTTATCTCTTAAAGACATGAATAAAAAACTATTAACGGGGTATATAAAATGCTTAATTCATTTGCAAAGATACTATTCAAATTTAAACAAGAATTAGAATTCCTTTCTAAAATAGACCTTGAATATGCTCCCTTTACCAACCTCACTTTCAACCTCGATTTTTCCTCCTGCGTTTTCAATCATTTTTTTAACCATGTAGAGTCCAACTCCTGTACCTTCAACATGGTTATGCAGCCTGCCAAACATGGCAAATAATTTATTTTTTTTATTTAAATCAATACCCAAACCGTTGTCTTTAACTGAGAGCATTTGGAAAGTTTCATCCTGGCCACATTCAACATGAATTTCAGGCCTTCTTTCCGGGTGAGAATATTTCAAACTGTTTGAAAGAAGGTTATAAATGATACTTCTCAAATTTTTTCTTGAAGTATAAATGGCCTCGCAATGATCTACATCAATATTTATTATTGCATTTGAACTCTTCACCATATTTGATAAATCCAACAGGACTTCATCAATTATTTCATGAACAATGACTACATGCATTTCAGGATCACTTGCTTTCTGAATTCTGCTAATATCAGTAAGGTCTTCAATTGTTTTCTTAAATCTTTCTACAGAAGTTTCTATAAAACTCAAAAGCATAATTGCAGTTTCATCCTTTTCAAATTGGTTCAGGTTTTCCTGCAAAGCAGTAACAAGACCCTCTATATTTGAAATTGGAGCTTTTAAATCATGTGAAGCTGTATAAATAAAATTATCAAGGTCATTATTTATAGTCACCAATTGCTGGTTGGTTTCTTCAAGTTCCTCTATAGTAGTTTGTACTTCTTCATGCGCTGACTGCAATTCTTCGTTGGATGCTGCGAGTTCCTGATAGAGCAATTCAAGTTCTTTTTTAGTTTTTACCTGGTTCGTAACCTCGAATACAAAAGCCAACACTCCATCAACAACTCCATTGTCGGCCCTGCGTGGGTGATAAATAAAGTTAAAATATCTTTCTTCAAGCTTATTATTCAATTGGTTAGCAATAGGTACATAGATCTCTTTACCTTCAAATGGCTCTCCAGTAATAAAAACATCTTTAAGTGTATGATAAACTTCCTGTTCCTTTAATTCAGGTAAAGCTTCAAGAATTGGTTTATTTAAAAGCTCCCGCCCTGGCAGTAATTGTTGATACAGAGGATTTACAAGTTCAAAAACCAACTCTGGGCCATCTAGTACGCATATTCCGGCAGGAGCCTGCATAAAAAACCTTTCTAACCTTTCCTTTTCCAGTTTTATGGCTGATTGAGCTTTTAACAATTCTACAGTTCTATCTGTAACCTTTATTTCAAGCTCATTATTTAAATTTTCTAATGATTGTTTAGTAGAAAGCAGTTCAGAATTAAGATCAAAAGCTCTTTCTTTGGCCTGCTTTTCTTCATAATGTGAAAGCGTTAATTCATTCGCCACATTATTCAGTTTTTCTTCAAGTAATTTTTCTTCGTGAACATCAGTATTTGTACCAACCCATCTGGTAAAATTACCTTCTTTGTCTATAACCGGTAAAGCATGAATAACATGCCAACGGTAAGTATTATCATGCTTTAAAATTCTGGCATTTACTTTATAAGGTTCAAGTGTTTGAAGACAATGAGTCCATAATACTACCAAACCATTTAAATCATCAGGATGTATTGCTTTCGCCCAACCTTGTCCTTTAGATTCTTCATAGGTCCATCGAGAATACTGGTACCATTGTTCGTTAAAATAATCCAGGCTACCATCAGATGTCGCTGTCCAAACTTGATGGGGAATAACATCCATTAAACCAGATGTTAACGTCTCTTCAATATTTATATTAGTATTTGAGCCTAATGGCATATAATCAATAGTTAGCTTTTAACTTTACTTGTTTATATCCGGCGGGAGTAAATTGGATTGTTCAATTTATGTATTTTATAAATAGTTTAAAATAAAAAGCTGAATAAAACCTAGAAAATGAATATTAAGATAAAGAAAGTTGATAGAAATAAGAATTTACACCTAGTTATACAAAACCTTTATCTATCAATTTTATATTTTTCTATATTTGAAATGACGAATACTTCAAATGGAAAAGGAATTTTATCAGTACCCGGTACATCTTTCACGAATCTTACAAAATAAAGAATTATCTCTTTGTGGTTTAGGAGAATCGATTTCCCAAAATCTTCAACTCATCATTATAAGCCATCATGGCGAGCATAGATATAATCGCACATTTGGCTGCGAAATATGGGATATGGATTTTGATTTAATTATGAGCCTGAAAGTTTGGGAAGAAAAACTTCGGAAATCTCTGGAACATTCAATTCTTGATAATGAAAAGCGTATTGAAAAAACAGATATAGAAGTCAGAATTTCTGAGGTGGAAAAGGTTTTTGACAATGCCAAATATGCCTCTGTAAAAAGGAAAGTGGATATATTTATAAAAGCGTCAATTGTTGAAACAGGTGAAACTTACAGGTTTAATACAGATTTATATTTAAGCCCTGTATCTTACAATTAACAGTTTTATGAACAAACAAATTCAAACAAAAGAAGATATCAAAAGCAGAATATTAAGGCATATTTCTGCAATATGGGGAGTTAAAAACACCGATTCTTTAGATCCTTTAGTCAGAATGCTTATCGAAGCATTGTCTGGAGAAATGCAAAAAACCAACCAGGAAATAATTGAATTTGAAAAAAGGATATTAGAAAAAATTTCCTTTGTGATGACCCCGTCTTTACTTTCAGCCCCTCATTGCGCCCATGGAATTATGCATGCTGCACCAACAGAAACCACCCAATATATAACACCAGCAACATCTTTTATCATTAAAAAGAAATCTTTAGAGCAAGATGCAGGAATAGATCTATTCTTTACCCCTTGTAGCAAAACAAGGCTTATTAATGGAAGTGTAAAATATATTATTACAGCTAATTCGGTTTTTGAGTATGATATGAACATGCAAAAGTCCGTTCTTTCAAATCACATCGAAAATACTTCTGAAAAATATAAAATATGGATTGGCCTACAAATAGATAAGGTCCAAACACTAAGTTTTTATTTTGATTTTCTCAATAATGAAGATAAAAATTTCTCACTTTTAGCAATAAAAAATGCCGAATGGAAAGTAAGTGATAATGTTTTAAACGTCGAGGGTGGATATGAACCTGATCATGGGAGAAAACCAATTCAAAATATTTTTGAAGGTAATGATCCAATGTATATGATTGAAAAGGAGGTTAGTAATTTCTATGCGAAACAATTTGTAACCATTAGTTTCCCTGAAGAGCTAAGAACAAAATCTTTATTTCCACCAATTTTTGATGAATACTTTTCAAAATCTGAAACCAGTATTTTTAAGGAGGATTTGGTGTGGATAAGCATTAATACTCAGGTTCCTTTGGATGAAAAACTTCTAAATACATTTTTTGTCAGCATAAATTCTTTTCCTGTTCTGAACCGTTCCCAAAAAGAAAGCATTCTTCGATTCAAAGGAATCTCTAACCTCATACCTATCAGGACAGAAAATTTTGAATATTTTCTGTCTGTAAAAGATATAAAAGATAGTGATGGGAGAGAATTTAAGCAAATAGCTTTTTCTGATCAGGAAAACATTCAAAAAGGAACTTATTCTATAAGGAAAGGAGGGACAGAAAAAATGGATCCCCGTTCTGCAAAAGAATATTTAAATAACCTGGTAGAATTAGTTCGTGACGAATATGCCACCTTTTCAGGCTTCGGTCAAGATACAGTTGGCACACTATTGAAGGACCTTGATAAAATCCTTGTTCAAATTACTCAAAGAATAAAGCAAAATAAAAATTTTAACTCTGACATTACTTCCTATGTTTCATTAGACACTATGGAGCATAGTGAGTCTGTATTTTTAAATTATTGGACAACAAACGGGCCGCATGCCAATGGGTTGTTTGCAGGATCAAAGTTTAAATTGACTAAAGGAAGTGAAATTAATAAAGACTCTATGGTGCTTTTGAGTAAAACCTTAGGTGGTAAAAAAGACTTGGAGCCATCAAGACATATAGAGGCATTTAAATACGCTATGCTTACTCATGACAGACTTATTACTGCTGAAGACCTGAAGGCTTTTTGTTTTTATGAACTAGGTGAAAAAATAGACAAAGTAGAGATTCAAAAAACTTATGTTACAAGCGATAACATAAAGGAAGGCCTGGTTAAGTGTGTTGAAATAATATTAACTAAAAAAAACGAAAAGTCTCCCACTTCCGATTTGGAATGGAATGGGTTACTGTCTGAGGTACAAGCTAAAATGGAATTAAGGTCGGCACTAAATATGAGATTGAAACTCACAGTAAAACAACACTAACTCTAATTCGGGAAGAACCTGCTAAACAAATAAAAAAAAAGCCCAGCAAAATTGCTGGGCTTTCAAATTTCATATTAAAGAATTATTTATTTATCAACATGTTCAGAAGTAGCCATTGCAGAATAATATTCCCTGTTTAACCTGGCAATATTGGTGATAGAAATACCTTTTGGACATTCTGCTTCACAGGCACCAGTAACACTACAAGCGCCGAACCCTTCCTCATCCATCTGGGCAACCATATTTTCAGCACGAGTCAAACGTTCTACCTGACCTTGAGGTAATAAAGCTAATTGTGAAATTTTAGCTGACACGAATAACATTGCAGATGCATTTTTACAAGCTGCAACACATGCTCCACAACCTATACAAGTTGCAGCATCGAAAGCCTGATCTGCAATTTCTTTAGAAATCGGAATAGCATTTGCATCTGGCACACCACCGGTACCTACTGTAACAAATCCTCCTGCCTGTTGTATTCGATCAAATGCAGAACGATCTGTGATTAAGTCTTTTATAACTGGAAATGCTTTTGCTCTCCATGGCTCGATCACAACAGTATCTCCATCTTTGAAAGAACGCATGTGAAGCTGGCAAGCAGTTACACCTTTTAAAGGACCATGAGGTCTTCCGTTGATGTGCAAGCTGCAACTTCCGCATATACCCTCACGACAGTCGTGATCAAAAGCGATAGGTGAATCACCTTTCCTGATCAAGCCATCATTGACTACATCAAGCATTTCAAGAAATGACATGTCCGGAGAAATCCCTGGAGCGTCGTAGTCTACCATTTTTCCAGGTGTTTTAGCGTTTTTCTGACGCCACACCTTTAACTTAAGATTCATTGAGCCTGACATATTACTTATAGCTTCTTTGTGTAAGTTTCACGTATTCAAAATTCAAAGATTCTTTGTGAAGAGTTTCTGGTTGGTTATCACCTTTATACTCCCATGCTGCCACGTAACAATAGTTTTCGTCGTCACGTTTTGCCTCGTTTTCTTCAGTCTGGCTTTCTTCACGGAAATGACCTCCGCAAGATTCCTTTCTGTCCAAAGCATCATCAATCATTAATTCCCCAAGTTCCAGGAAGTCAGCAACTCGACCAGCTTTTTCTAAAGACTGATTAAGCTCCTCGTTATCACCTGTCACTTTTACGTTTTTCCAATAGTCTGCTCGAAGGTCACTTATCATTTTCTTGGCTTTCAACAAACCAGCTTCACTTCTTGACATTCCGCAATAGTCCCACATGATGTGACCTAATTCACGGTGATATTCTGAAACAAGCTTAGTTCCGTTTATAGAAAGAAGCTTTTTAACTCTCTCTTTTACGTCACTTACAGCTTTTGTAAAAGCTTCGTGATTTGTATCCACTTTAACAGGACCTATTGTAGCCAGGTAATCACTAACTGTAGAAGGACCAACGAAATAACCATCTGCTAAACCTTGCATTAAGGCACTTGCGCCCAATCTGTTTGCACCATGATCCGAGAAATTTGCTTCTCCTAATGCATAAAGTCCTGGAATGGTTGTCATCAAATTATAATCTACCCAAAGTCCACCCATAGTATAGTGAACTGCAGGATAAATACGCATTGGTGATTTATATGGATTTTCGCCAGTAATCTGAGCGTACATGTCGAATAGGTTACCATATCTGGCGGCTACTTCGCTCTCTCCCAATCTGTTAATTGATTCTGCAAAGTCAAGATAAACCGCTAGTCCGCTTGCACCAACACCTTTTCCGGCGTCGCACATTTCTTTTGCATTTCTGGAGGCCACATCCCTTGGAACCAGGTTACCAAAAGAAGGATATTTTCTTTCAAGGAAGTAATCTCTTTCGTCTTCAGGAATTTGTTCTGGTGCACGTTTGTCACCAACCGCCTTTGGAACCCAAACACGTCCGTCGTTTCTCAATGACTCTGACATCAAAGTGAGTTTAGACTGATGATCACCCGTTACTGGGATACAGGTTGGGTGAATTTGTGTAAAACAAGGATTGCCAAAGTATGCTCCTTTTTTATGTGCTCTCCAGGCTGCTGTTACATTACAACCTTGTGCATTTGTGGAAAGGTAAAATACGTTGCCATATCCACCTGTGCAAAGTAAAACTGCGTGTGCAGAGTGACTTTCTATTTCACCTGAAACTAAGTCTCTTGTTACTATACCTTTTGCATGTCCATCAATTAAGACAACATCCAACATCTCATGTCTTGGATACATTTTTACAGTACCCTCTCCTATCTGACGGGATAATGCACTGTAAGCGCCTAATAGTAATTGCTGACCAGTTTGCCCACGTGCATAAAATGTCCTGGAAACCTGGGCACCTCCAAAAGAACGATTGTCCAATAAGCCACCATATTCACGGGCGAAAGGAACACCTTGCGCAACACACTGATCTATTATATTTACACTGACTTCAGCCAAACGATGAACGTTGGCTTCACGTGCACGGTAGTCACCACCTTTTACTGTATCGTAAAATAAACGATAGACACTGTCTCCATCGTTTTTATAATTCTTGGCACCGTTTATACCGCCTTGTGCTGCGATACTATGGGCCCTGCGTGGGCTGTCCTGATAGCAGAAACATTTTACGTTGTAACCCATTTCGCCCAGAGTAGCAGCAGCAGCTGAGCCTGCAAGACCAGAACCTACAACAATAATGTCATACTTTCTTCGGTTAGCAGGGTTTACAAGTTTTAGATTGAACTTGTGGTTTTTCCATTTATCAGCCAGTGGACCAGCCGGGGCTTTAGATTCTAATAACATAGTTGTACTAAGGTTATTATTATTTTAGTTGAAGAATATATTTCCAAGATCCAGGTAAACCCAAATCGGAATAAGGGCAAAAGCTGCCGGAACTACAATCGCAAAGAAAAACCCGAAGGATTTTACCAAAGGAGTGTATTTTTTGTGGTTTAAACCAAGGGTTTGGAAACCGCTCTGAAAGCCATGCATTAAATGATATGCCATTGCTACCATAGAGATAACATAAAATGCGACAATCCATTCAGTCTTAAAAGCGAACATTACCATAGAATATAAATCTTTGAGAACAAGTGTAGAGCCGAATTCAGAAGCATAACCTTTGTAAGGAACGGTATTATCAAAATGATATCTCCACCAGAAATCTGCCATATGGACTGCAATAAAGACTAGAAGCATAGTCCCTAAAATGGCCATATTGCGAGAAGCCCATGTACTCTGGTTATCTGTTGTGTAATAATCAACAGGTCTAGCTTTTTTATTATTAAATGCAAGGTTCAAACCATAAAAAGCATGTCCTAAAATGCTGGCATATAAAAGATAGGAAATAGTTTTAATCAAAGGATTGTGGGTCATGAATTTGGCATAAATATTAAATGCCTCGCCACCATCGTTTTTAAGTAATTGAAGATTTCCGATTAAATGGATAACCAAAAATGAACATAAAAATAAGCCTGTTAAGGCCATAATTAGTTTTTTCCCAATGGAGGAATTAAAAGACTTTGTAAACCAACTCATAGTTTAAGTAATTATACTCAATTTTGTTCTCAAATTTAATCTTAAGCTTGCATTATTCAATGTTTGATTTTTTATTTAGATACTGTCTAAATAATTACTAATTAATGCATAAATATAAAAGCTGTTTTTGTTGAAAATGTTTCCTGAATTTCCGATATTTTAAAAATATTGTTGTGATAACTATCTAAATCATTACAATGTAAATATACTTCAAAAATAAACCTTAAAAATACTATTATGGAACCTAACAAAGGAATTGAGGTAAAACTTCAGGATTTGAAAAAAGAAGAAAATGGCAAATTAACTTTGTTCATTCAACTTGAAGATCTGGTGACAAAAAACCATCAAAGAAGTAAAGTAAGTTTAAACTATACCTTATTTGATAAATATGATAGCCTGATCATAACACCCGAAGATAATATACAAGGTGTAAAAAATCAAAAGTCAATAAATATTGAAAAAGTAACAGGGGCGTTTAAGGCTGTTCAGCAAATGTTTGCTGGTGGGTGATAAATATGTGGAATAACTTTAATAAAGAGACGATTCATAATTTGAATGGTCTCTTTTATTTTTAGTAAAGTTAAAATCAAATTAACAAAAAAAGCCCCGATCGGATCGGGGCTTTTTCATTTTAAATTAATGATCGGCTTAGTACATGCCACCCATTCCACCACCGCCACCTTGCATAGCAGGAGCTTTTTCTTCTTCTTCGTCTGCGATAACAGCAGCAGTAGTTAAAAGAAGTGCTGCGATAGAAGATGCGTTTTCAAGAGCTAATCTTGTAACCTTAGTTGGGTCAAGGATACCAGCTTTGATCAGGTTTTCATATCTGTCTTCTCTAGCATTATAACCGAAGTCATCTTTGCCTTCTTTCACTTTCTGAACAACTACAGAACCTTCACCGCCGCAATTAGCCACGATAGTTCTTAGAGGAGCTTCGATAGCTATTCTGATAATATTTACACCAGTTGCTTCGTCTTCGTTTCTAGTTTGCACGTTGTTCAATACGTGACCTGCACGGATCAAAGCAACACCACCACCAGCTACAATTCCTTCTTCAACAGCTGCACGTGTTGCATGTAATGCATCGTCAACTCTGTCTTTTTTCTCTTTCATCTCAACTTCAGTAGCTGCACCGATGTAAAGGATAGCAACACCACCTGAAAGTTTAGCCAAACGTTCCTGAAGTTTCTCACGATCGTAGTCCGAAGTAGTGTTTGCTACCTGAGATTTGATTTCGTTGATACGACCAGTGATTTGTTCTTTCTGACCAGCGCCGTTGATGATGGTTGTATTGTCTTTGTCAATGATGATTTTGTCAGCAGTTCCAAGGAACTCTAAAGTCGCGTTTTCTAATTTGAAACCTCTTTCTTCAGAAATTACAGTTCCACCAGTTAAAACCGCGATGTCCTCTAACATTGCTTTTCTTCTGTCACCAAAACCTGGAGCTTTAACTGCTGCGATTTTAAGTGCACCACGAATTTTATTTACCACTAAAGTAGCAAGAGCTTCGCCTTCAACTTCTTCAGAAATAATTACCAATGGTTTACCAGTTTGTGCAACCTGCTCAAGGATAGGAAGAAGTTCTTTCATTGAAGAAACTTTCTTATCGTAGATCAAAATGTAAGGTTTGTCTAAATCAACCTCCATTTTCTCAGGATTTGTAACGAAATATGGAGACAAATATCCTCTGTCGAACTGCATACCTTCTACTACTTTCACTTCAGTCTCAGTACCTTTTGCTTCTTCAACCGTGATAACACCGTCTTTACCAACTTTCTCCATTGCGCTTGCGATCATTTTACCGATTTCGCTGTCGCTGTTTGCAGAAATTGTTGCAACTTGCTCAATCTCAGAATTGTTACTGATTTGTTTAGACTGTTTTTTCAAGTCTTCGATGATCGCAGCAACTGCTTTGTCGATACCGCGTTTCAAATCCATTGGGTTTGC
>JACMRH010000024.1 GCA_014376535.1 Cytophagales bacterium
ACTTTGCTAACAGTTTTACAAAAGCCAATTGTATAATCTTCTCCAAAAACTGACATAGGAGCATCAGTAATTAGTGTATATAAATCCGTGTCCCTTGATCCTTGCCTTGCAGATATAATGGCCATAATAGTTGCAAGTTTAATAAGAATGATATTACCTGTATTTAATTGAAGTAACACGTTTCCATTTTCATCAACTAATTCAGGCATATAATTTTTGCCATTACTTAATTCTTTTAATCTGATAATCCCTCTTGAAGACATATTACCCTGGGTCATTTCCAAGTAATGTTTATTAGCTTCTTCTTCCAAAATAAGTACTAATTTATTAAATACTCTTTTCCTGGTTGAATGGGCTATCTGATAAAACTCTTCAATAACTTTTATTTTCTCCTGTAAATATGCTGGTATTTCTCCAATGACTAATTTACTTAACTCAGCTTCTATTTTTGTTAACTCCTCCTTTCGTCTGGATAAAATATTGGCATTGGAATTTACTTCATTCATTGAGCGTTTAGCTAGTTCATTTTGGGCAGAATATTCGTTAAGTATGTTAGCAGCCTGATTAACATTTAAAGCTGCATCTACAATCAAGCTATTTATTTCAGATTCAATTTTTTTCAAATCATCTGATAATGCCTTTCGCTTTTTATCAAGTTTCCGTAATCGCCTAAAAGTAGATGCAATATCATCGTCAATACTTTTAACATTGTGGCTAAGGCCAAGTCCATTTTGGTATAACTTTTTCAAATCTCCGCTAAAATTGTGGACACTTTTCTCTTCATCTTCAATAGTTTTAATTTTCATTTGAGAGCGATCAATTAGTGCTTTCATTTTAAGCCAAGCCTCTGAACCAGTCAGAGCCTCTCTGTCGCATACTAAACATCGCTCAATATCCAACATGTGCTGAACATGAATTGGTTCAGGCACATCAATTGGTAGTCTTGCCTGCATCTCACTCACAAGTGCATTTTCTGAATCTAATCTGGCCTGTATTTGTGCCTCATACTGCAGTTTCTTATGTTCAAACTGGTTATACATTTTGCCATACTCATCAAATAAATTCTCCGTGCCTTTCAACACCCATTTGCTGGTAAACATTCGTTTATGTAATCCTTGTTGTTCTTCGTCAAATTCTTCCTGTATCTCACTTAAATTTTGTTCAATCGACTTTCTTTTCGTTTCTATTTCACGTATTTTTTGAGCATCTGCTAACTTGTTTAATAAGGTTTCAGATTTTTCTTCTGCTGTTGCTAAAGTGTCTTTAATTTGAATATCCTGAAGCTCTAAACCTTTAATCCTATCCAAAATGTTTTGTCTGTCTAATTCCAAATTTTCACTTTTTCCCTTATCGCCGCTAAGGTCACGTTGTTTTTTATTGAACTCTTTTGTGGAAGTTTCCTTTAATCCTTCTGCCACAGTAATAATATTATCGAACCTGGTTATGTTTGATAAAACATTTATGGCATGAGTTAAAGTATCCGATTTATTAAAATCAATAATTGATTCCACCTGCTCTCCTTGAAACCACATATAGGGTTTTATATTATCAGGCAGTATTGATTTTTTTATCCTTTCTATTTGATCTGCTTCTTTTACCTCTTTGGCATTCATGTACGACATTTCCTTAAACCAGATTATTTCTTCGCTATCCTGATCTTCAATAATTTTATCACCAGATTTCCTAACGCTATATCTTCTCTCCAAAATATAAAGACTATC
>JACMRH010000025.1 GCA_014376535.1 Cytophagales bacterium
GAACCACTAATTTTTGACGCAAAGGAAAAAGAATATATTATGCTTTTTGAGGCCAAAAAGAAGTATTTTCTGGAATCGAATAACAGAAAAGGTCAAACTCTTTCTGGAGATGATTCTATGAATGTTGAAAAGATGTCAGTTAAAGATGAAGGTTTCAGGAAGTTTATTGAAGCACGTGTTAAAGACCATATGTTATACACAATACAACAAAAGACTTATCATATAATTGGGGACAAAATTATAAGAAAAAGGTATGATGAATTATTAGAAAGGAGAAAACAGGCATTTCTTGAGTATTTTAAAGAAAATGGAGTAGATAGCAGGGTTAAATTCAAAAAAATAGTTCCTACTGTTCCTTACAATGGATTTTCAGAATTCGTTATCAGTTACAAAGGGGCGATTCCTGAAAACCTTAAAGAAGCTAATGAAGACCTTGAAGAACTCAATTCAGAGAAACCCAGGGAAAAATATGAAAAAGTAAGAAAAGGTTTGTTTGGAATTTTTAGAAAGAAGTCAAAAG
The DNA here is from genome assembly GCA_014376535.1 of Cytophagales bacterium. Classification (GTDB taxonomy): domain Bacteria; phylum Bacteroidota; class Bacteroidia; order Cytophagales; family UBA9547; genus UBA9547. The sequence continues at coordinate 521 of JACMRH010000025.1, forward strand.
CGGATCAATAAAATCCAGATTTTAAATAGAAACAATTGATTGTATTATTTTTGCAATCAACTATTTCTATAATTATGACTATTACTCAACTCCAATATATAGTAGCAGTTAGCGAACTAAAAAGCTTTGTTAAAGCAGCTGACAAATGTTCGGTTACTCAACCAACATTGAGTATGCAAATTCAAAAGTTGGAAGAGGAGTTGAATATCAAATTATTTGACCGCAGTAAACAACCTGTAATTGCAACTCTCGTAGGTGAAGAAATTTTAAGCCAGGCGAGAGTAGTTTTAAATGAATTTAATTTACTATCCAAAATAGCCAGAAAGGAAGATGGAAAAGTCTCAGGAAGGTTAAATCTTGCTGTTATTCCAACACTTGCACCATACTTTCTGCCAACTTTTATAAATAAGTTTTTATCGAAATATCCAGAAGTCGAACTACATATTTTTGAACTTTCTACCGAGGAAATTAGATTAAAACTTAAAGCAGGAACTATTGATTGTGGCCTTCTTGCAACACCACTTTTAGATTATACTCTCACAGAATTGGTCATGTTTTATGAGCCTTTTGTAGCATATATATCCCGCAACAATCATTTATTTGACCAAAAGGAGATTGATTCGAAGCAGTTAAACCTGGAAGAGACGTGGATTATAAATGAAGGACATTGTTTGCGGAACCAGGTTCTAAATTTGTGCCAGGAAAGTCGAGAAGTTTTAGATAAATCCTTTAATTATGAATCAGGGAGTCTTGAAACTCTGAAACGGTTGGTTGAATTAGATCAAGGTTTAACAGTATTGCCTCTTCTTGCAACACTTGATTTAAGCGAAAATCAACAAGAGTTGGTGAGACATTTTAAAACACCCATTCCGGTGAGGGAAATATCATTGGTTATTCATCGTCAATTTCTAAAGAAAAAATTAGTTGATGCTGTTTCTGAAACCATTTTGAACTCTGTCCCACCAGAATTGAAAGACAGTAAAAACCGTTTTGTTGTTCCTTTATAGAAGAATTGGAATTTTAACTTTTTATATCTTTAATAAATTTAATGATATCGCTTTTTAGGTCACTGCTTTCACCAAGCATTTTAACAAAGGCACTTCCAATAATAGCACCATTTGAATATTGGCACGCTATATTAAAATCAGATCTGGAGGAAATTCCAAAACCTACAACAGTTGGATTTACAATGTTAGATTTTTTGATTTTGTTAAAATATGCCAGCTGTTTTTCACCAAATCCTGTTGTAGATCCAGTAGTTGCATACGAAGAAACCATATAAATAAACCCAGAAGATTGAGAGTCAATCCATTTTACCCGTTCTTCTGAGCTTTGTGGAGTAATAAGGAAAATATTTGTTAAGCCATGTTTTTCAAAAGTGGCTTTGTACTCTTCAAGATATATCTGCATGGGCATGTCAGGAAGAATTATTCCATCAATACCCGTTTCTTCACACATTTTACAAAAGTTCTCCACCCCAAATTGTAGAACCGGATTTATGTAACCCATTAATATTAAGGGCATGGACACACTTTTGCGGATATCTTTAAGCTGATCAAAAAGCAATTTCAAGTTCATACCATTTTGAAGTGCGATCTCACTACTTTTCTGGATAGTTGGGCCATCTGCAACAGGATCTGAAAACGGAATACCTATTTCAACAAAATCTGCCCCGGCTTCCTGTAAACTCTTTAATACAACTTGAGTGTCATGAAGTGAAGGGTAACCAGCTGTGAAATAAATTGATAATATATTTGTTTTTTTTGTAGCAAAAAGTTCTGATAAGCGGCTCATGGATGATTTATAGTTGAAATGCTAAAATAATTTAATTTGAAACATTTAGCTCGTAATAGATATCCAAATTTACTATGGTACAAAATGTAGGAAATTATAAAGTAATAAAATGGGGAATAATAAATTTTATATCTTGACAAAGTACCCCAATTAGGTGAACTAAAGCCAAATGCTGCAGAATTAACAAGAATATATATTATGATCAAAATAGAAATCGTACCTGGTTTTATTTGCTCTTTAAACCCAAAGATTATAGCGAAACATGTCAACAAAACTATCATAAAGTTAAATACCGATTCTATTTTCATAACAAGTGAAATTGCATTCCAGGGAAGTGGCATGAATAAGCCATTCCAAATTGCTTTTGGTATGTAAGGAATAAAACTTAAACACTCCACAGATAGCTTGTTGAATTGATAATTACTAAATTCATAATTGACAAATATTTCATAGTTATAAAAAATCAGGGCGAGAATATTTGTGCTATATAACATTTGACATCCCATTTCCATTAAAATCCAGATAATGCTTATGCAAAAAATAAATAATCCTGCAGCAAGAGATTTTTTCAGACTCAATTTTTCTTTGATAATTCTGCTAACTAAAAATGGGATACAAACAATGATCAAAGCTCCTAGAACGTAAAACTTTAATTTGAAAATAAAATAGGAGGGTAGTATGCACAAAATGAAATACTTTAAATATTTCTTTGATTCAATAACCTCTAGAAAGAAACCTAGCAGGAGGAGCAGCATTGAAAAGGCAATTGAGTCTTTGATAGGGCCACAAGACCAAAAATTAGGAACAGGGATAAAGAACAAGACCAGGATAAGTGGCATATAACTTTTTGAGTAATACTTCCGGACTTTTAACACTAGAAACCAACAACAAAAAAAGTTTAAAAAGGAGAACCAGGCGCAATCCAGCCAATAGTTACTGTTTGTTATAAAATTTACCAAAGTTAAAAGTTTGATAAAAAAATAACTTCGATCATTTAAATAATATATTTCTGTTATTGAATTGTTCAAAAATATTTCATAAAATCCCTGGTCTTTTGCTAATAAGGCTTGCTGAACTTTAAATGAATATTTAAAATATACATCAATATCTGTTTCATAGTTGAAATGATATTTAAACAGAAGTCCAAAAATAAATGTTAGAATTATTTTGCTTGCCAAAGTCCACCAAAACAGTGTTTTAGAGTCTGTTACTATTTTTCTTCTATATAATTGAAGCACTAAAAAAAATAAAACAGATATATTGGCTACAACAAATGTAAAATTGACCCAATTCATATTAAAAAAATCTTTTAAGCTATCGGATAAATAATTTGATGTCCGATCATACAGTTTAAGCATTCTCTATTTTGACAATAGTTATTGTATAAATGTAGAAAGGACTGACTTTCAAAAGAGCTATTTATTTTTAATCCTATATTAGAATAACTCTCTATAATGCGGTTTTTTTCTGCTTTTAAAGATTTAAATAGATCTATGCAATTGTCTTTTAAATCTTCATTGTCCTGCTTTATAGCATAGGCGAATCTTAAAGGGATTATGGCATTGATAATAAGATTTTCCACACTATCTGATCCGATACAAGAATCAGAGTTCTTTTCAGAGGTCTTATTAAAATGATAGTGATTTTTCCAATAATCATCAGGTGAATGATTAAAACATTCTTTAATTTCATCGATTGCAAAAGAAAAAACAATATCTGTAAGTAGAACTTTTGAAGAAATAAGTGCAGAAAACTGTGCTATTCTAATAGTTGGAAAATTAGCAGGTCTCAACCTTAGAAATTTCCATTGAGCCGATGTTAATTCGTTTACTAATGAATGTTTGGTTCGCAGATAAGAATACTCTTTTTTTAAGCTTTTTGTATAATTAGAATCTTCTGAAATTTCTAATAAACCAGCTACACCAAACAGAAGGGAATCGATTTGTAGTTTATTATTGAGATATTTTTTTAGGATTGAATAAGGTAACAGCCTACATAATTGAAAAAGTGGCTCAGAATTTATTTTAAACCCAAAACATTTCCCGATCCATTGGTAACAGGTTTCTTCCCAATTGTTAGCAGAATTATCAAGTAAGGATAAAATCTCTTTACTTTTTTGTTCAAGCCTTTCAATTAAGGTTTTTTCAAGCATGGCTGAGATAAAATAACCATCTACATTACCTATAGACTTCTGACAGGGAATTGCATCAGGATTTGTTAATAAGTTTTGATATAATTCAATAACAGATTTATCAACCCTATTTTTTAATTCTAGCGTAGGTATTTTACTGTGATCTTGCCTTTCCACTTTAAGATCTTCTTCCCAAACCAAATGAAGAATAACACTATTATAAGCCTTATCTATAGTGTGATTATGTTTCGTCCAGTCTGAGGTTTTGTAATGCACTTCAGTAGTTCCATACCATTCTATATCATTGATTATAACACGGGAATTGTAAAAATCTGGTCCGGAATCCTTATTTAAAAAACCAGGAGAAAGTATTGTAATACCTTCTCCTGAAGTTGAAGTTAAATTATCTTTATTGAAGTACTGGTATTGCCAAACGTAATGGAGAAATGCTTCTCTAAAACTTTGTTTAGGCATGGCGAATTATTTCATCAAAAGAAATGGCCATGTGAGATGAGTCAAATATGCATTTACCATCTTTAATTAGCAGTGCCTGAGGAGATTGATGTTCAATTGAAAACTCCTTTGCAATTTGGTTGGAAATTGGCCTTAAGGCAATCAGGTCAAGATAATAAGGTTTAATTCCTTTTGACAATGACTCATTCCAGTTCCGCTCAAACTTTGCAAGTGATGTTGCACTAATTGAGCAACGGGTACTATGTTTAAAAATCAAAACCGGTGAATTTGCCGATTCTTTCTTTATAGCTTCTAATTGTTCAATTTCTGTTAGCTTTAGCCAGTTCATAATTCTTGTTTTCTGATTAACAACTAAGGAGTCTCTTTGGTTTTAGTTTCCTTGTATTTCTGAACATCCCAGATCTTACTTTCATTTTTATCATAAGTAGGTTTTTCATATTTCCTTCTCTGATAATTTGGCGTTTCTATTCCTGGGTTTCTGCCATATTTTTTCAACATTTTCCTGCGGTATTTTTCTCTCGCTTTGTAAGAGTTGGCCACTTTACCACCAGAATATGCAGCACTTGGATGAGAACCTTTACGCCTTTTAGCAATAACAATATCGCCTTCCCAATTAGCGATTTTCTTAGCCTTAATACGGTTTTTGTTATCTCTGTGCCTGATTGTTCTAACCAAAATATCCCCAGAGTAATTGGAAATGGTTTTCTCTTTTTTACGAATTTCTTTGGCCTTTTTCATGACATCATGCATAGCAATGTCACCAGTATTTTCAGCTACTTCTTTTTGTTTGCCACGACGCAGTTTGTCTCTTTCTTCAAGGTTAATATCTCCTGAATATTCTGCTCTTTCTTTGTCAGACTTTCTAGCATTGCTCTTTTTTGCTTCCAGATCTAAATCTCCAGAATAACTGGCCCTTTGCTTTTCTCCTTCTTTAATTTTTTTCTCCTTACCACTAACATCAATATCTCCAGAATAGGTACTGCCAGTTGGTTTGAAGGCTTTTGGGAGGAAATCACCAGAGTATTCCATTCTCTCTCTATCATTAGATTCCCGCAAAGATTTTCTTTTTTCAAGGTCTATACCTTCTTCAGGTCTTAAACCATATTGAGCTGAACCTTGTGAATTAAGGTGCTCAAAATCAGACTCTCTTTTGTCAAAGGCTTTCTTTCTGTAATTTTTATATTTGGAATGGTCTACAGTTTCCGAAGTTCTCCCTTTATGGTCAACCGCAGCTGCTTGTTTACTACCGTCTAAATGAGAATTCTTCTTGATTACAATATCACCTTGATGGTCATGCATGCCTTCATGTGGTTTCTCTAAGGCCTTAAAGGACTGATTACGCTGGGTTCCATAACTTGATTGGTCTACAGGGGCAGAAACTTTAACTTTAGTTTTCTGACCTGGAGGGGGAGAGTTTAACTTGTCTGCTTTTTTTACAACATCATTCCCTGAAAACCTGGAATTTTGCTCTTGCTTCTTTTTTACAGCGTTTTTATTAGAACGAAATGCTGGATTTGAAGTTGTTGAGTTTTTATTCGAGTTGAATTTTTTATTGTCTCCTGATTGTGATATTGTAGTATTGGATTCTGTATTTGCTGTGGGCCCGGTGCGTTTCTTCTTCGGAGCCTGTGAAAATGAATTACAGTTTGCTAGGCAAATAAAAAGGATTAGGAAAAGGAAAAAATTCCTATTCTGGAAAAAATGAAGTAAGGTTTTTACAGATTTGTTCAAGTCTGTGACGTTAGCAGCAAAAATCAAATATAACTATTTGTGAATTCTTTTGACCTTTTTCTTTTTTACAAGCCCATTTTCGTCGAATTGCCGGTTCGTTGAGGTAATCGGAGTACCATCCGGACCAACCTTCATAGATGCATTTTTACCACCGGTTTCTCCGTAAGCAGGACAAGGGTAACTTGTTTTTTTGCAAGAGATAGAAAATAGCAATATTAGAAAGCTATAAATTAGTAAGAAGGTCTTTTTCATTGGGGTAAGGGTGCTTCTTCTTCCTGTACTTTTATGTAATTTGATTTCTTTTTGTCTTCAGAAAGTTCTTTATCTACATTGATATTTTTGGGTTTCTTTTTCTCTGAAAGGCCATTATACTTATATTTTATGGGTTTAAATGAAGTAGGTTTCCCCATGGAATCTACCTCCATTCTTATATTGAAGTAAGTGTAAGGTTTCCACTCTTCTTCTTTTTCTTTGGTTAGGTCATTTTCATGAAGAAGTTCTTCATTGGTTTTGGTATCGTCAGTCATACCTTCGATGTTAGTAGCACTTGTTGCAGAGTCCTGGTTTTCGCCTTCTTCCATTACAAGATAATAATAATACACTTTCAAAGAATTAGAAGGGTCTGTACTATCAGCCAATGCCCTGTGTTTGTACTCGTTATAGGCCGGACAGGCATACTTTGGAGTTTTGCAACCAACTATAAACACAACTATACCCAATACAAACAGATGTAAAAGTTTAAGAGGGATGATGTGTTTTGGTCTTCTAAGCAAATCTTGGTGGGCAAAAGAATGATAAAAATACAAAAAAGCTCTTAGTACTCCAATAATTCCTGTATTTTTTCCAATACCTGATTTCTTGGAAGGAAGAAATTTTCTAGTTTTTCATTAAATGGGACTGGCCAGTTTTTACTTGAAAGTCGTTTTACCGGAGCGTCCAGGAATTCAAATAAGTTTTCTGTAATCGAGGAAGAAATCTCCGCCATTATGCTACCAGTATGTGTATCTTCAGTAACTAAAAGGACTTTTCCTGTTTTACGTGCCGAAGTAAACAAAGTGTCTAAGTCAAGAGGATTAAGAGATTGTAAATCAATTAATTCGACTTCTTTATCTAAATCGTTCTTTTCTATGATTTCTTTGCACCAGTGAACTGAGGCTCCATAGGTAATCAGGGTCAAAGAGGTTCCTTCGTTTAAAACATTTGCCTTGCCCAAAGGAAGAGTATAGTATCCTTGTGGTACTTCACCTTGAACACTTCTATACAAAGCTTTATGTTCAAAAAATAATACTGGGTTTGGATCATTTATTGCAGCACAAAGCAAACCCTTTGCCGCATATGGACTAGATGGATAAACAATTTTTAATCCTGGAACATGAAAAAACCAGGCTTCAGTAGATTGTGAATGAAATGGCCCTGATTGAGTTCCGGCTCCGGTTGGCATTCTGATCACGACGTCAGCATTTTGCCCCCATCGGTAATGGGATTTTGCAAGGTTGTTCACAACCTGATTGAATCCGCAACTTACGAAGTCAGAAAATTGCATTTCAATAACTGATTTATAACCTGCAATTGTTAGACCTAATCCAGCTCCAATAACGGCAGATTCGCAAATTGGAGTGTTTCTCACTCTTTCTTTGCCATATTTTTCAAATAAATGTTCTGTTGCCTTGAAAACTCCACCAAATTCTGCAATGTCCTGGCCCATTAAAATAAGTTCCGGATGTTTCTTCATCGACTCATCCAGGCCTTCGTTAATTGAATCTACAAATCGAATATTCCGCGTATTATTTCCAGGTTTTACTACTTCAAAATCAGATAGAGAATAAATATCGTTTGTTTCATTTTCAATGGATCCAGGAATTTCTGGTTCATTCTCCATTGCCTCCCAGGCTTTTTCTATTTCACTTGTGATGCCTGTCTTGATTTCAGCAATTTTATAGTGACTTAATATGTTTTGTTCTTTAATGAATCTCTCAAAATTCTCAACCGGATCTTTGGCTGCCCATTGCTCAAATAACGCTTCAGGAATTAGTTTTGTGGAACTTGCTTCTTCATGGCCCCGCATTCTAAAAGTAATGGCTTCAATAAGAACCGGAGCGGGCGAAGCTTTTAACCTTTCGGCAACGTCTTTTATTGTCTTGTAAACTTCAATTACATTATTGCCATCAATTTGCTGAGCTTCAATGTTATATGCAGCTGCTTTGTCAGTAAAGCTTTTAATAGCAAACTGTTCACTTATTGGAGTAGAAATGCTATATCCATTGTTTTCAACTAAAAAAATAACAGGTAGTTTCCACACAGCAGCAAGGTTTAGGGCTTCATGAAAGTCGCCTTCACTAGTTCCTCCTTCGCCTATAAAGGCAACACAAACTTTATTTTTTCCTGCTAATTTTTCTCCTAAAGCAATTCCATCTGCAACAGGAAGCATTGCGCCCAGGTGAGAAATCATTCCTATAATATGATGCTCTCTACTTCCAAAATGGAAAGAGCGGTCCCTGCCTTTTGTGAATCCAGAAATTTTACCCTGGAATTGTGCAAATAGTTTCTGTAATGGAACATCTCTTCCTGTGAAAACACCAAGATTTCGGTGCAATGGCAAAATATATTCATCAGGCTTTAAGGCACTCACAACTCCAGCTGAAACTGCCTCCTGACCAATACCTGAGAACCATTTGCTGAGCTTTCCTTGTCTTATTAAAAGCAACATCTTTTCTTCAACCAATCTGGGTTTTAGAATATTGTAGTATAAACTGCGAAGGATTTCATCTGAAAGATCAGAGCGGTCGTATTGTATCATTTATTCAGAAAAATATCTGCAAGATAATGTTTAATGGCAAAAATTAAGATTTTGATTGATTACTGATATTGGCCAGAATTGTTGGATTAGTTAAATTTATATACACTATCTGGACAAATACACAAATCCATTTTTACATCAAATGAGGTTATTTCCGGAATTTTTTCAATTGGCTCAAAAAAGCTTAAGCCAATTTTTAAGCTTTTTGGAGAGTTTTTTAAATATCTATCATAAAAACCTCCTCCGTATCCCAATCTATGTCCATGTTGATCGAAAGTTATCAAAGGAAGAAATATCAGATCAATTTCTTCAGGAGGGATAATCCTTCCAAACTCAGGTTCGTTAATACCCCATTTATTTTGAACGTATGATGTTTGTTTTTCTATTTCTACGGCATTCATAGTCCTATCCTGAATGCTGTCTATTTTAGGAGCAGACAAACTTATTTGAGGATATTTTTCCTGAAAATATTGAATTACGCTCCATGTCCTGACTTCACATTTTTCGTGTACAGGTAAAAAGATGTTTACAGAATTGAATTGGGTAATTTTAATTGATGAAAAAATCAAATCCTGGATTTGAAAACTACGGTTGTTTTTTTCAGGTTCACTTAAATTTAGCCTGTGATTGAGCCATTCTTTCCTTAAAGCATTTTTAGTTATTTCCATTATTACTATTTATGGATAATTTTTTAATTTGACGAGTAATTAAGAATACAAGATTTGATGTGATTTGAGAAACGGAAATCTTAAAAGCATAATTAATTCAATTTTATGAAAATAGGTATTTTAGGAACAGGATTTGTGGATGAAACAATAGCATCCAAACTCATTTTATGAGGCCATGAAGTAAAAATGGGAGCCCGTAATTCAACGAATGATAAATGATTTACCTGGTCTTCAAAAAATGGTTCTAAAACATCTTCCGGCAGTTTTTCTGAAGCACCAATATTTGGTGAAGTAATCTTTAACTGCACAAAGGGTGAACATTCTCTTGAAGGTTTAGAATTAGCAGTAGCGGAGAATTTAAAAGGTAAAATTCTTGTTGATGTTTCTAATCCATTGGATTTTTCAAAAGGAATGCCTCCCACATTGTCCATTGTTAATACTGATTCTTTGGGAGAAACAATCCAAGAAAATTCCCTGATACCAAGTTATTAAGGCCTTAAACACTTTAGCTGCCCCATTGATGGTAAATCCTAATTCCCTTAAAACTGGTGATCACAATTTGTTTATGTGTGGCAATGACCAAGAAGCAAAAGCTAAACTGGCTTCTCTTTTACAGTAATTTGATTGGAAGCCTGAAAACTTTCTGGACTTAGGTGACATCACGATGGCAAGGGGAACGGAGCATTTATTACCAGTTTGGATCAGGCTTTATGACCTGTTTGGATCATTCAACTTCAATTTTAAAATAGTAAAATAAATGAAGCAGGCGTATTTCGCCTGCTAAATAATATTTTTATTTAATGGTTACTTTTTGTCTTGAAGTCCGATTTTGGGATTTGTCGAACGTTTCAATGAAATAAAGTCCTTTAGGTTGATCCAGAATATTAATTTCAGTCAAAGTTGAATTCGAAATTAATCCGTTTTTTACTTCAAGTCCTTGTGAATTAATTAATTTGAAATTTGTTGTATTTTCCTTTAATCCAGTTATGTAAAAAACTTCTGAAGCAGGCGATGGATAAATATTTACTTCTTTATTTTCAGCGTCTGTTTGATGGTCTATTGCAGCCGGACCATAGTTAATAGCTAGGTCATCAACCCAAACAGCGGTGCCTGGGGTATTATTCTTATCGCTAGAAGTAATTGTAATAGTTATACTATCTGGAACAGACCCGGAAAATGCAAAAAATTGGGCAGTAAAAGATTTATAAACAGCCTGACTTGTTGAAACGGTAAAGGAAGCAATTCCAATGAAATCACTTTGTTTTGTTACCTTGTTGTATTTTGTAGCCAGTGCTGCGATAGCAACCGAATCACCTTGCTTTTTTATTTCGCTTTTATAGTAACCAGTTATAGAAATAGGGGGAAGGTTGGTTTTGAACTTTGTGTATGCAATACCTGGAATTGTGTCTACAGTGCCGAAGCCACTGGAAACAACATTTGTTGCAAGTAATGCAAGACTCCCTCCATTTCTGTCTGATGTTTTTGAAACAGGTTTTTCGATATTTGCACCGGTAAAAAAGTTAAAAGTTTGCCAACCCTCTGGTTCCTCATAAGTAATAGGTCCAAAGGAAGTTGTTTTCCAATTTTCAAAACCTCCATTTGGAATTTGCTGTCCGTTCACCAACAATCCGGCTGATAATGCTATAAAAGTAAGTATGCTTTTTTTCATAATTAATTGTTTGATATAAGCTAATTTATACTTTTAAAATCAAAACAGAAAATAATTAACAATCTACCTTCTGATATGGCTGGAAGTAGAAACTAACTCTACTTGTGTTTTCAATGTTTCTTTCAGCTCGTCGATATTGGTTTTGTTCGTTGCGGAGATAAACACAGCACTTACGCCATCTTTGGTTAAATAAGACTTTCTTAATGTTTCAACTCTTTCTTCCAGACCTTGCTCTCCTAATTCGTCCAGCAAACCATCAATTTTATTGAAAACTAAAATCACGGGCTTGTCGTTAGACTTTAATTCTATTAAAGTATTATTCACTACCGACATCTGGTCTTCAAAATTCGCATGCGAAATATCTATGATGTGCAGAAGCAGATCTGCTTCTCTTACTTCTTCCAGGGTGGATTTAAAGCATTCTACAAGCTGGTGAGGAAGTTTTCTTATGAAACCAACCGTATCAGACAGTAAGAAGTTTACTCCATCCATGTGGACTTTCCTTACGGTAGAATCAACAGTGGCAAATAATTTGTTTTCTGCAAACACATCGGCTTTGGTAAGCAAGTTCATGATGGTTGATTTTCCTACATTGGTATAACCCACCAAAGCAACCCGTGCAACTCCATCCCTGTGTTTTCTTTGAGTAACTCCTTGAGATTCAATTTTTAATAAACGTTCTTTTAAAACATCAATATGAGCGCGAATGTCTCTTTTGTCTGATTCTAACTGAGATTCTCCGGAACCACTTCTTGTCCCTGCACCCCCTCTTTGTCTTTCCAAATGGGACCACATTCTGGTTAGCCGGGGGAGCATGTACTGAAACCTGGCAAGTTCGACCTGGGTTTTGGCCTGGGCTGTTTGTGCCCGTTTTAAAAAGATATCAAGGATCAGCAAACTACGGTCCATGATGGTGGTTTCAAGTTCTTTTTCAAGGTTTCTTACTTGCGATGAAGAAAGCTCATCATCGAAAATAATAAAATCGACAGGATTTTCTTCCAGGTATGCCTTAATTTCCTCCACCTTTCCTTTCCCGATAAAGGTCCGGTTTTCGGGATGGTCCAGTTTCTGGGTAAAGGTTTTTTTTGTAATTAAATTTCTTGTCTCAGCCAGAAAAGCCAGTTCCTGCAAATACTCCATAGCCTGGTGGCTGGGTTGATTTTTTTCAAGAACACTTACTAAAATACAATATTGTTGAGGAATAGCGGTTTCGTGCATATTAACTGCCGGATTTTAACAGGTTTTTAGTTTATTAGCAATTATGATGCTGCTAATGGAATTTTTTCAAAAGTCCGTAAAAATACAAACATATAAATGGATGCTAATTGTTCCATCTTATAAATCAATAATTCTGCTTTTAGTTGGCTTTACTTTTTTAAATTTCTTACAGGCAAACGGACAGTCAGTCAAAATTCAAAAATATTTACAAAAAATTGATAGTTCAGCAGAATTGAAGCAGGCAAGCTGGGGATTTTGTCTTCTGTCTGGCAAAACAGGAAAGCAAATTACTGAGTTTAAATCAAACAAAAGCCTCGTTCCGGCTTCTGTTCAAAAAATTATTACCACTTCAGCAGCACTAGCTATACTAGGAGACACTTTCAGGTTTAAAACTCAGATATTTTACGCGGGGAAAATAGAAAATGGCCAGTTAAAAGGCGATTTGATTGTAAAAGGATTTGGCAATCCGGTTTTAGGCAGTCAAAAAGGAAGTCAACAGAATACAGCAGAAATAATAGAGGAATTTGTGGGTAAAATTCAAAAGGCCGGAATCAAAGAAATACAGGGGAAACTAATTGCAGATGTTTCTTATTTTGAATATGAACCGGTTCCGGCATTCTGGACATGGTATGATATCGGCAATTATTATGCACCACAAATCGGGGCCTTAAACATTGCTGAAAATCAATTTGAGCTATTGTTTGCTCCGGGGAAAAAGGCTGGAGACAGTTCGAAGTTTATAAAAGCAACTCCAGCTATTGAGGGACTTAAGATTGTAAACCATACTACAACTGTAAACGGGGGCGGAGACCAAACATTTATTCCAGGTCCACCAAGAAGCATGGAAAAGCACATTTATGGAAAAATACCTGCAGGAGAATCATTTAAGGTGAAAGGAGCAATACCACAACCGGAAATATTTTTTTTGAAAACATTAAAAGCCGCTTTGTCCAAAGAAGGAATTAAATCTGGAGAAATTACAGTAACCTACTCACAACTCTCAACTCAAAACCCGCAACTGATACACACAAATTATTCTCAGTCAATTTCTCAAATATGCCAGTACGCAAACTATACAAGTAATAATCTAACTGCTGAATGTCTGCTAAGGACTCTGGGAGCGGAGAAGAAAAATGAGGGGAGTACACAGGCTGGTCTGGATGTGGTTCAGGAGTTCCTCAAAACCAGAGTAGGAAAAGTAAATGGCCTGAAACAGGTAGATGGCTCAGGACTTTCCAAGTATAATTTAATAAATGCCAGTCAGCTAGCCACTTATCTGTTCAGTATCAGCAAAGAACCCTGGTCTAAATGCTTTATCAACACATTACCAACTTCCGGAACCAATGGAACCTTGGAGAGGTTTTGTGACGGCGCAAATACTACAGGAAGAGTTTTTGCCAAAAGTGGAAGTATGGAAAGAATAAAATGTTATGCTGGATATGTGAAAGATAAACAGGGAAATTTAAACCCCTTTGCCATTTTGGTCAACAACCACGACGTGCAGAACAGGGAAATCGTAAAATTGATTGAGGGGTTGATGGAATTGTGTGTGGAGTAAAA
>JACMRH010000278.1 GCA_014376535.1 Cytophagales bacterium
CCAAATAAGAAACCGGACCTGTTGTACGAATGCCTACCTTCCCAAATTCATTTAGCATCATTTGCGCTACAAGACTACCACTTGTAAAGAATCCGATATTGCTCAAATTTGAATTTGGAGCAACACCTGTACCTCTGTACTCAGATATAATGGAAGAAGTGGTCGTATTCACAGAAGTAGCACCAATTATCCTACCTTTTCCAATAATGCTAAAAATATCATCCCCTGCGGCTAAATCTGTCTGTGCACCTTCAGTTCCTTTGGCAGAGAAGAATAGCAAAGATGGAGAGGGGGATGCATTGAAACTTGCAATTCCTAAATCATCTTGCCTGCCTGAACCAACTGAATTGCTCACAACCGCCAGTCGGCCATAAGTGATTGGAGTCGTAGTTCCCACACCAAAAGCTGATGGAGTTGCAGAGGTTAACCTTGCCCCTTCTGATCCATTTGTCTTAAAAACAAGATCTTGAACATCTGTTGTTCCAAGGAAATTTGTACCTGCTGTAGTACCTGCGTTACCTGTTAATGCCCAGTTTGACCCGTCTCCACTTCCATCTCTTGAAATCCATGTAGATCCATCAGAAAAGATAGTAATAGACTGACCTGCTTTTGAAAGCAGAAAACTTGTTACTCCATCTATTGTTCCGCCTGAGGTAACATTGATTGTAACTAATGCGGTACTGGCAGCATTTCGTTTTATTTCATAAATTCTGGCACTGCAGGTGTTGGCAACCGGAAGGGTAACCGTAATAGCAGTTGTTAAATTATTGCAGACAACAGTAGAATATGTTTCGTCTAAAGTGGTAGCTGCATTTATTGTGGTAACTTTTTTTCCGAATGATCCATTATCTTCAAAAGACGATTTTGGAGTATTAGTGTTTACGCCTACTCCATTTTGAGCAAGGGCATCCATGCAGTAAAAACTATTTAATAAAAAGAACAATCCTAAGGTCTTGCAAAGAGAGTAATTAATTATATGCATTTTTTAAAATTTATTGAGAATTCTTAAATTAAAACTGAATCTAAAGACATGCTAAATTATCAGAAAGTGACCTATACAATGAAAATTAATACTGAAATCTGACATATCAAAATAAAATTCTCACAACAAAAACTATTTTGCATTGTTAAATACGCGGCACATTGAAAAAAAGTTAACATTCGAATTCAATTTTTGTTAGAAAAAATTTACCTTAAACAAATAAAGTTTGCTTTTCTAGAAAAGCAAACTTCAGGAAAATTGAAAACCATTGGATACAAATAGGATTCTATTCGTTTTTAATAAGGCATTGATTATTCTTTATTTTGTTTTGACGTGATTGCTACAAGAAACTTAAATCCTTTCTAACACTTTCATTCCCATAGCTTCAGTTCCCAGAATATTAAATGCCGATGTAGTTGAGTCAGCAATATCTTTCGTTCTGAAACCATCTTTGAGAGTAGCTGCAACTGCATCTAAAACTGCATCTGCCTCTTTTTTCAATCCAAAAGAAATTTCAAACATCAATGCAACTGAAAGGATAGATGCCAGAGGATTTGCAATTCCTTTTCCTGCGATATCATGTGCCGAACCATGAATAGGCTCATACAAACCTATTTTATCGCCTATTGAAGCTGAAGCAAGCATTCCCATGCTCCCAGCTATTTGTGAAGCTTCATCAGTTAAAATATCTCCAAAAAGATTGGCAGTCAATACTACATCGAATTTCTTCGGATCCTTGATGAGCTGCATAGCTGCATTGTCTATGAACATATGCTCTGTTGTAACATCCGGATATTTTTTTGCCAATTCCTGAACTGTTTCTCTCCATAACCTACTGCTTTCGAGCACATTGGCTTTATCTACGGAGCACAATCTCTTACTTCTTGACTGCGCAGCTTTGAATGCTTTTTCAGCAATTCGTTCTACTTCATATTGGTGGTAGATCATCAGGTCTGAGGCCGTCTTACGGTCTTCACTTCTTTTCTTTTCGCCAAAATAGACATCACCGGTCAATTCTCTGAAAAATAGAATATCAGCTCCTTTCAATATTTCCGGTTTGATACTTGAAGCCCCCAGAAGTTCGTCAAACAATTTGATAGGTCTCAGATTTGCATAAAGACCTAATTCTTTCCTTATTTTTAAAAGGCCTTGCTCAGGCCTTACTTTGGCTGTAGGGTCGTTATCATATTTAATATGTCCTATGGCACCAAAAAGTATCGCATCAGATTTGTGTGCTTTTTCTAAAGTTTCATCTGGCAACGGATTTCCTGTTGCTTCTATCGCTACGTGGCCCATTAGTGCCTCATCAAAAGAAACCGAATGGCCGAATTTGACAGCTATTTTTTCAATTACTTTTCTTCCCCAGGTTGTAACTTCCTGACCAATCCCATCACCTGGAATAACTAAAATTTTCATAGTAAGTTTTTTAAAAAGACGCGCAAATTAATCAGAATATTGGAAAAAGGATTAGGTTTGATAACAGTTAACATAACCAAAGCAGTTATGAAACAAGACATTAAAACTTTAGAAGATATAGAATTAATAGTCAACACGTTCTATGGACGTGTGCAGGAGGATGAATTACTGGGCCCTATTTTTAATGACATTATACAGGAACGTTGGTCTCAACATCTTGCTATCATGTATAAATTCTGGCAAAGCATTTTATTGGACCAGAATACATACACCGGACAACCATTTCTGAAACACATAAACCTGGGAATCGAAGAGCATCATTTTGCCAGATGGCTATATCTTTTTCATTCGACTGTCGATGAATTATTCTCAGGACCAATAGCCGATGATGCCAAAAAAAGGTCCGCCCAAATTGCCGGCACTTTCAATTCAAAATTAAATTACATAAAATCGAATAAGTAATAAACCTGGAAAATTGGTTTGCTCTAATCTTTATACTCAATACTAAGTACTCAATACTAACATGGAACTTAAACAATTAGGAGAATTTGGCCTTATTTCTCACCTGGCGAAAGATGTACAAATTTATCACCCGGA
Organism: Cytophagales bacterium; assembly: GCA_014376535.1. Taxonomy (GTDB): domain Bacteria; phylum Bacteroidota; class Bacteroidia; order Cytophagales; family UBA9547; genus UBA9547. The sequence goes on from JACMRH010000278.1 coordinate 2,996, forward strand.
AACATTAAAAGGAATTGGGGACGATGCGGCTGTGATTGATAATGGCGAAGGAAATGTAACCATCATCAGCAAAGACATGCTGTTAGAAGGAATTCATTTCGACCTTCATTACACACCTTTGAAACATTTGGGTTATAAAGCCATTGCTGTTAACG
>JACMRH010000279.1 GCA_014376535.1 Cytophagales bacterium
CAAGAAAAATTATCTTGCGGCTGTAAATGAAACCTTGGATGACATTATTCCTTTTGCTGATAAAGTGAACATCATCTGGTCTATCCTTTTATATGAAGATATAATTAAGAAGGCTGAGAGTGAAGGGACGAATAGATAGATTCTTAAGTTTTTTTTAAACTAAAAATGCCCTGCAAAATTATGCAGAGCATTTTTGCTTACTGTGAATTGAATCCTAATTATTGCAAGTTTATCACCTTACTGAATTTAGTTCCTTCAATTTTTACATGATAGATGCCTTTAGCATTGTCCTGCAAGTTTATAGGTGTAGTATTATTTTGAACATTGGTTCTTAATACTTCTTTTCCAATCAAATTAGTAACAACAATTGTAGCTGGAGCACTATTTTCTAAAGAAATGTTGAATACGCCATTGCTTGGATTTGGGTAAATGTTAAAACCTACGATTAAATTACTTCCCTGAATTATAGATTCACTACTCATATCCATGCGTGGGTTTGGACCACTTGAAGCGTTACAATCATTTACCGTAATTGGGTAACTAACAGAATTACTTATTCCACATGCATTGCTTGCAGTAAGTGTAATATTTCCACTAGCCGCTGCCGCACTATAAACCACACTTATACTTGAAGTTCCACCGCCAGAATTAATATTGGCTCCGGCTGGCATTGTCCAATTCCAAGATACTGCGCTTCCGGTTATTGTTGCACTGTAGTTCCTAGGGATTAAATCGTAACATATATAGCTATCTGATAATGATTCTACTAAACTACCCGCACCAGTTATAAATTGTTTTTTAATAAAGACGTTGGTAGTTGGGTTCCATTCAAATATGGAATTTTTACATAGACCATAAAACTTACCTCCTACAAGGCTAAGACCTCCAGTTGGTATTCCGTCAAAATTATATTTAGTAGTTAATAGTGAACCAGAAGGATTGTATTCAAAAATTGAACCTGAATTATTTGTACCTCCAGAACTAGTTACACCATACAGTTTGCCGTTGAATACAGTAAGTATAGATAGACCTGTAACCCCACCATAATATCCGGCAGATCCAGAAAAGTCTACTTTTTTAATGACCGAGTTAGAAACTGGGTCCCACTCATACAGTACACCAACATCATTTGAACCACCAATCCTGGTTGTACCATAAAATTTTCCATTTAAGTAAACTGGCGCGTTATTCGGCATAGACCCTTTTGAGATTCCATCAAAATCAATGCTTTTTGTTAGAAAGTTCGTTGATATATTATATTTGAACAATACCCCAGCACCAAATGAACCTCCACCTTGAGTAGTGCCATAACATATATTATTTTGCATTCTTAAACTGCTAATTGGACTAGCTCCATTTCCCACTCCATTAAAATCAATTTTCTTTGTAAGAACGTTATTGGATGGGTCCCATTCAAATAGTGTTCCAAGATTATTATTGCCTCCTGCTGACGTCATTCCATAAAATTTGCCATTTACAAGAAGAAGACTACCGTCTGGGTATGAGCCATTTACCAACCCATTGAAATCTATTTTTTTAGTCATTATGTTAGTCGTAGGATTCCATTCAAATAATATCCCCATATTATTTGACCCACCCCATGATTTTATTCCGTAGAACTTACCATTATAGTATCTGAGTTCCTCATCTGCATCATCTGCAGAGAAGCCGTCGTTGAAATCCTGTTTTTTAGTAAATACATTAGTTTGCAAGTTCCATTCAAAAATGGTCCCTTTATTGTATTGGCCATCCCCAATTGTCATTCCATATAGCTTAGTAGTTGAGTTACCTGGTATAATGTTTTGGATAACCGGAGTACCAATAACACCAGGAGTTATACTTGTTGTGGCTGATGCAGTGCAACCATTCGAACCCGTTCCTTTTACAGAAACATTATAACCAAAATTACTAGTGGGTGTTGCAACTATAGGATTCCCTGTGGTTGAACTTAACCCTACATTATAGGATGTAGTAGACCATACATACGTTGCGCCTCCAGTTGCTGTAAGTGTTGTAGGTGGATTTCCACATGTGGGATTTTGGGCAGAAATACTGACACTTGGTGCAGGTAAGACAGTTACAGCCAAATTTACCTGCTGGTTATTTGTACCACAACCATTTTTTTCGATAACACTTACAGTTTGCGATCCTATAGTGGTTCCATTAAAGTTTACAGATATTGAATTGCCAGTAGCATTTCCAACAATATTTGCTGCTGACGGAATAGTCCAGGTATATGTGGCAGCAGGATTGCTGGTTACGTTAAAGGCAGCATTTGTTTGATAAGGGCAAACAGATATAGGGCCTGTAATAGCACTGGTAATTTTTTGGTAAGTTGTGTTTTGGCCATAAGTTGTACCAGTTACTGCAATAGTCCCGCATTTTATGGAAGTACCGTTTATAACATAATTATTAGCAACAGTTACATTGCCTCCTACAGGAACATTTAAAGTAGCTCCAACTCCTATAGAAAGATCATAACATGTTATGTTTCCATTGGCAGTAGTTAAATAATTGGCTTTTATGATAGCAATAGATCCTGAATTTGGAATACCTGCAGACCATGCTGCACCATCCCAAATTGTTGTGGGTCTACAAGTAGTACTCCATGAAGCATAAGCATTTTTTAACCAGTATGTGGTGTTTTGTAAAGCTGTTACACAAATTTGGGTTAAATTAGGACAGCCTGCTTGAACACTAACCAATTTACTGTTTTTTGTTAAGTCTAATGATAATAGATTGTTTCCGCCGGAACAATAAAAAGTTGTAAGATTAACATTCGAGGATAAGTCAATGTTTGTTAATAAATTGTTAGGGGTAGCAAGTAACTCTAGTTTGTTATTTTGGCTTAAATTTATTGAAGTTAAATTATTAGATTCAATATCTAAATTTGTTAAATTGATATTTTTACTTAAATCTAAAATTGACAACAAATTATAGCCAAGACCTAATTGAGTTAATGCCAAATTTGCTGTAGTATTTAGTGTAGATAATTTATTCCTTGCACAAAATAACATTTTTAATTTAGACAAATTTGATATATCTAAATTAGTCAATTGATTCTGGTTAAGTTCGATATGTTCTAAATTTGAATTATTGCTTAAATCGATAGATGTCAATAAATTGTCTCTGCATTTTAAATTAAGCAACGCAGGATTACCTGTAACATTTATAGATTTTATTTGGTTTTTTGAGACATCTAAAAAATTTAATGCCTGTAAATTAATTGTATTCAGAGCTGTTATTTGGTTGTCCGAGAGATTCAGATCAGTCAATCCAAGTAAATTAGTTATGTCTAAAGAGGTTAATTGATTTCTACTGAGATTAAGAATTTTTAAATTTGAGTTATTTGTAAGATCTAAGGCCCTAATACCCTGTCCTGTTATTTTTAAACTTGTTAATGCTGTGTTCTTGGTAATATTGAGAAAAGCTGTAACTCCAATTAAGGATAATGACTTTAACAAGGTCATAGTAGTTAAATCCATATTAGCAATAAGCTGATTGTTTCCATTAATTTCAAGATTTGTCAATTTTTTAAAATAATTTAATCCAAGAAAATTGGCAATCCCATTGCTATAAATTTTTAAAACAAAAACTTGTTCCGCTTCAGTGACTTCTATCTCTCCATTATTATTAAGATCTATTTTTGGTGAATATGTTAATATAATATTCTTAAATACCGGATCAGGTATATTAATAATCTGTGCTTGCGAAAGGAAGGCCGAAAAAATCAACCCTAAGAACCATAATTTTGTTTTCATATTGTACTTTTTATTTGATAAGTAAGCAATATATTAAGAAAACCTAAGGGTATAGCTCTGCTTTTAAAAGTTCATGGAATGTTAGAAATTCATACCACAATAATGACATTTTTTGTATATATAATTATATTTTTTAATGTGTAAGAAAATCAGTACAACTATTACTTTTATAAATTAATTATTCCTCAACCGCCATTCCTGCGGAAAATAGTTATTAATCCTGTTTGGCATTTTCTTTATCCATCCTAGTGGTACAGAATTAAAAGTAACCAGGTTAATCCCAATCTCTGCATCACAGTCAAAATCTTGTCGGGCTAAAAATTTTTGGGCTTTGTCCAAGTCAAGATCTGATTGATTAAAATTTTCCTGGTTCAGATAAATACTGTTAGCGGCCCCTTGCATCGGAATAATGTCTTTTCCTTTCACTTCAGCTATTGGTGTTCCGCAATAAATTACTTTTAACCTTGTGGCCAAAAATTCTATTTCTTCATAAAAACTTTCTGGCAAAAGATTGACCATGCCATTTGGCTGCTGTTTCAAGAATATGTTTTCACTCTTTATTATTTCCTGTAATCTCGCAAAATCCTCCTTGTTAATTTTGTGGAAATAAGGATTTTTAAGGTGAGTAAAGTTTTTATAATCAGATTGTTCCAGTTTTTGGACCACTGTTACAAATAATCCTTCAGAATTGGTTTTATGTGGATAGAACCTGAAAGTGGAAAGGTTAGCCTGCTTTTTAAAATCAATATTCCATTCTGGTTCGATTTTAATTTCTACACTGCCGACATCATATTGTTTGCTAAGCCACCTCAGATTGTCTTCATTTTCGGGCTTGTTGTAGGTACAGGTGCTGTAAACTAAAAATCCTCCTGGTTTTAATGAGGGCCAAAGGTCTTCCAATATTCTTTTTTGTCTGTTTGAGCAAAACTCAACTGCACTTTCTGACCATTCGCTTACAGATTCTGGCTGCTTTCTGAACAAACCTTCACCTGAACATGGCGCATCAACAACCAGAATATCAAAAAACGATTTGACTTTAGAAAAATGGGAAGGATCATTGTTGGTGATCACCACATTGTTCAGTCCCCATTTAGTACAGTTTTCCTGGAGAATATGCGCCCTTGTTTTGATGACTTCATTGGATACCAGAAGTCCATTTTCATGTAGGACAGAAGACAAATGCGTGCTTTTGCCACCTGGTGCCGCGCAAGAATCCAACACAATCGGATTTTCTATCTCTGTAATTAATTGCTGAACTATGTTTCCGATAAACATGGAAGCAGATTCCTGCACATAATAACAACCGGCATGCCAAAACGGATCTTTTGAAAATTCAGGCCGGGAAGGTAAATACAATGCTTCCTTGCACCATGGAACTGGATTCCCGTCCTTAAAAGGATTGAATTTAAATTGGTTATGCCGAATACTTACAGGTGCATCTGAATCGAGACTTCTGATAAAAGCATGATAATCTTCACCCAGGATTGACTGCATTTGTTGCCCGAACGCAACCGGAAAATTTGGCATTATTTATTGATTGCCACCTTTTTAAGGATATTGTCAACCAATTGCCTGGAACTTACTCCATCCGCTTCTGCTTCATAATTTAAAATAATCCGGTGGTTCAATACATCTTTTGCAACGTCTTTGATGTCTTCAGGCAGAACAAATTCCCTTTCGTTGAAATATGCCATTGCTTTGGCTGCTAAATTTAAATTTATGCTTGCCCGCGGCGAAACCCCGTACTGAATGTATTCTGCTTCTTC
>JACMRH010000280.1 GCA_014376535.1 Cytophagales bacterium
AAAGCTACAAACCAATGGTAACCATCAGCACTAAAAATTTTAATGGGAAAATAGAAATTAATATTTCTGATAATGGAAACGGCATTCCTCAAAACATTGTAGATAAAATATTTCAACCATTTTTTACCACCAAACCTACAGGCAAAGGAACGGGTTTGGGTTTGTCTTTAGCTTATGATATTGTGAAAGCACATGGTGGGGAGTTGAAGGTGGAGACGAAGGAGGGAGAAGGAAGCGAATTTATTTTTACATTAACGCAAACTCTACAACAGTAAATAGCATCATGAAAATTATTACAAAGCAAATTAAGATAGTACTTCTTTTTTTAAGTTTTTGTTCTAGCAGCTTTATGTGCATGTCGCAAAGCTTAGAGGAAAAAGGTTATCGTGGCGAATTGATGCGCTGGAACCGGGTTCCACTTGATTCACTGTGGCAATTTACTCCAGCTGATGATACTGATATACGTAAATTGCTTAGCGACAATGAAGGCTGGCAAATAGTTAACACTGAATTTTTGCCAGGTGCAAATGGCCAGCCTGCAAGGTGGAAAGGGATTGGCTGGTTTAAGAAAACATTTGATGTGCCAACCGAATACAGAGGGAAGCCGATAGCATTAAGAATGGGCCATTATGGTGCTTCGGAAATTTACCTTGATGGTAAGCTGGTGGTAAAATATGGTGTGGTTGCCAATATTATTGAGAATGAAAAAATATATATACCCCGCAATCCCATCATTATTCAACTTGATTCACAAGCTTATCATGTTGTTGTTGTACACTATTCTAACCAGCATGTAAATTCCCCAAATTCCCCAATTACTTTTACCGGCTTCAGGTTATTATTTGCTGATACAGACACCCGCTTTCAGATAAATGTAACAGAAGTGCCTATGGTACCGATTTCCGTAGGCATCTTACTTATGTTCATCCTGTTCTTTTTATTTGTTTATTTCTTTGATGTAAAACGCCTTGCAAGTTTACTGACTGCTTTGATGCTGATAAATCTTTTCTGCCTAGTAGCAACCGCTTTTTTACAGGCTACACTCCAGGGGTGGGAGCTTCTCATGAGGATAATGTATGTTCGACAAATAGCCGCATCATGGACAAACTGTTTTCAACTACTTGTTTTGTACGCTTTGTATCATGATGAAAAAATGCACCGTCGTAGCTGGATAGTAATTGGAATAATGGTACTAATTATCTTTTTAGTTATAACTAATATCCCTCTTTCACTCAAATTTAGTTGGCTAATAAACCTACTCTTCTTAATTGAAATAAGCAGAATATTGATATCAGGCGTGTTAAAGAAAAAAACAGGCTTTTGGATTTTACTAATAGGTTCCCTTATTCAGCAAACGGGTTATTTTATTTTTGTATTGGACATATTTAGTCTGTTCCCCCCTATCATGACAAGGGCACAGGAAATATTATTAATTGTCTTTCCACAGTTGGGTGTTCCATTAACCTATGCACTGCACCTTGCTTGGGAATTTGGCAAAGCCAATAAAGACCTGCGTTTTCAATTAGTACACGTAAAAGAATTGTCGGCAACAACATTAAGACAGGAACAGGAAAAGCAGGAAATACTCACCCAGCAAAAAGACAAACTAGAAGACATGGTGACTGATAGAACGAAGGAGCTATCAAAACAAAAAGAAACACTCGAAAATACATTAACTGATCTAAAGTCTACCCAATCCCAACTCATCCAGTCCGAAAAAATGGCCAGCCTTGGGGAACTCACTGCAGGCATTGCACATGAAATTCAAAACCCGTTAAACTTCGTAAATAATTTTTCTGAAGTCAGTAATGAAATGATTCAGGAGATTAAAGAGGAAAGAACAAAGAATAAAGAGGATAGAGATGAAGTAATGCAAGATGAAATTTTAGATGATATTTCTAAAAATCTTGAAAAAATCAACCTTCACGGCAATCGGGCCAGCAGTATTGT
>JACMRH010000281.1 GCA_014376535.1 Cytophagales bacterium
CAGTCTTGGAGAAAATGTAATAGTTTCATCAAGGTAGGCGTTAAAGTTTGTTTCATGAATGTCGCCCAAGGTTATATCATTCAAAAAAGTCCTGTTTCGGGTGTGGCTTAAGGCGATGTTTCCGATCTGGTCGTCACGTAACCCTACTCCAATAGTACTTTTGAAACCTACATTTCCTATATCGCCTTCCTGAGTGTATGAACCATTGTAACCCAATACATTGCGTTCTTCTTTTTGGTTTATTTCATCGCCGTTTATTGTATCTTCTTTAAACATGGTAAAGTTTGAATACAAATTGTATGTGTATTTGATGTAATAAACATTGTTCTGAATTACAGCATGGTTCTCAAGCTTTTTACTTAATCCCAGATTGGCGTTAATCCGGGAAGTATTTCCACCTTCAGAGGGATCAATCGCTCCAAATTTCGAAATTAATCCTGATTGGACAGCCCTGGTCGGTATTTCTCCAGAAGCATTCCATTTGCTTCTAAATGAGGAAAGTGTAAAGGAAAGATTTGTTGTCTTATTTAGCTCACTTGTATATTTTCCAAATAGGTTCACCTTACTGAAATCCTGGGGATTATCAAAAAAACCGTTGGTATAAAAATATTCTGCTGCAACAAAGGCATTGTGTTTATGCTTAGTCGTATCGCTATTATTTAACAAATTGACCATGGTTACGCCACGATAAGTATTAAATCTTCCGATTTCTGTTTTAATCATATTCCGGGGCAGGTAGCTTTTTGTCTGAAACCTTACAGCACCGGCGGTATTAAAGTTTCCTGTTTTAGCATCATAAGGCCCTTTGGAAAAACTCATTCTCTCTATAGTTTCAGGTATTACAAAATGCAAATCGGCATAACCTTGACCATGAGCCTGAGAAACCATGTTTACAGGCATATTGTCTACTGAAATTGCTACATCAGTACCGTGGTCAACATCAAAACCCCGAAGAAACAATTGCTCAGATTTTCCACCTCCTGCATGTTGTGCAATGAAAAGACCGGGAACCAAACGCAATAAGTCTTGGGTAGTCAGGTGAGGCCTTAAACTAAAATCTAACCTGCTGATGGAATTAAGGCCCACATCCTTATTTGCAGTAACTGTTATTTCTGAAATATTGATGGCATCTTCTTCCAGCAAAAAAGATTGAGAAGTTTTTACTTCATCTATTACTTTAATACTGTCAGTAAGTGGCTTATATCCAATTAAGGATATCTTAACTGCATAAGTACCTGTTCCCAATCCGCGTATTTCAAAATACCCATTTACATCACTGATAGTTACTTTATTTTGTCCAAGCACCTGTATTACAGCGCCTATAACTGGTTGTTGGGCTGTTTTATCTAATATTTTACCATGGAAACTACTGTGGGCGTATAAATTTATTGTTGTTAAAAATAGGATTATGAAAATATATAGTTTTTTCATCTAATGATTGATTAAGATTAATAATTAAATCGAAACCTAAATTTCCCTTCTTTGGTCTACGGAGGTTAGATCAACCTTTAAATAAATGTTGCCCATAGGAATACATTTCCATGATTCTGGAGTCATGAATAGTTAAAAGATTATGGTTTAAAATATAAATCCA
>JACMRH010000282.1 GCA_014376535.1 Cytophagales bacterium
GGATCAAGCGGTCCGGTCAGATCATTCCTTAAAAAAAGAGAACTCACGTGTTCAATCAAACGTTTTTCTTTTTTCCCAACGGTTGGCAAAGCCTGGTATTCGATTGTTTCTGCCTGTTGAAAATCACCTGCTATTTCGCTGCGTGAAAAATAATCAGCAGCCGGAGACAACCCGATCAACTCATAAGTTCTTGCCTTATACAAGAGCGGCAGAAGATAAGAAGAAGCACCATCAATTTTATTGGTAAAATTATTTTCAGTAAAAATAATATGGGTTTTACTTTGCTCTTGCTGTTCTGTTGGAGTGAGCCCTGCATCTGATGTTTTTCTCCCATAACTGATAGCTGCAGCCTTCAGCATATTTCCAAATTCATCTGCTTCAATATTCATGCTGTGTGCTATGCGTGGATCTGCAGGATTGCGTTCATAAGTATACGTTAATGCTTCACCTTCCAATACCATGAATACAGCATGCTGGTTAGTTAACATAGGCTGCAGCAGTTGAATAAGACAAGTATGCTGTGCTGTTGTGTAAGGATGAACTTGTTTATCTGTTCCATCAGGCGAATACACTTCTACATGCAGCGGCATTCCTTTACAGGCACGGAGAGCTTCGCGCCATTCTTGAATGCTTAGATCAGCTGGTAATGAAGGTTCGGATAAAGTATTTTCCGGGATAACAGTATTTTGGTAATATTCATGAGCAAACAGGTTAAGGATTTTTTCTTTTTCTATAAATGCACCTGTATGAAACCATGTTTTTGTCAATATTGGTGGCTGATGAAAACCTTCATCTATTATTTGTATGCTGCCATTGGGATCAGCATATTTTTTATAATTTTTAAAATCTTCAGTATCTGTTTGATCAACTCTTCCAAAGCCACGAAACTCTCTTTCATTAAAATCGTAATAACCGTGGTGATAAGTATACTGGTTGGTGAACTTCGTCTTTGTAATTTGATCAATCACTTCAACTTCACTTACACATTGTACAGGAAATGGCAGCTTGGTTATCCATGGATTTCCTGATTTTTTATCCTCAAGATAAAAATGAGTGGATGGCTTATAGCGAAGTTGCACTTCTTTGCCCATATTGTTTTTATAAGCAGTCATGATATGCGGTTTCTTTCCACCCATAAGGTCAATATACCTTAATGGATTCCCTGCGTACTTAGGGAGCGGTGATGACCATACAATACAACCGGTTCCGTTGCCTAACAAATCAATAATAGTAACAGTAGTATGATCATCTATTTTGGGAAAAGGCAGCGGGTTTAGACCCTTGATAATATTTTGATCACTCCAACTGTTGCCGCTTTGATTAAAGTATATTTTAAAAGAGTCTTTTCCCAGGTAAACAATATCGGTAGTGCCTGAGCCATCAAGGTCAGCAAGCTTTATATAATCCGGATTAAAATGATCGGGATGATCAAATAAAGGAGCATTACTCATAGTAACTTTTGCGCCGAATTTTCCATAACCGAGATTAGGCCAGTAAACAATTTCACTATTCCGGATACGCACCATGTCCATTAAACCATCACCACTCATATCTGCTGCAATAATGGATTGGGTGCCATCTGCAAAAATGATATTTGCACCTTTTTCTTCCTCTTTAGCTTTGTGTGCCAGTCTGTAATCGTCATACCCAAACTTCCCCTTAGATGCATACCAAACAAAAACATTATTTTCAGAGATGAGCATGTCTGATCTTCCGTCACCATCCAGATCAAGAAATTTCAAATTAGGATCGCGTACATCAATGTTAGGAAGTTCATGAAAGTTTTTAAAAGGTTTCCATTTCTCTTCGGGTGTTAATTCAAAATATCCCTTTAAATCATTGCTTACAAGATACTTCTGCCCATTTGCTTCTATATCCTGAAAATGCCACAAGCCAGCATTTATACCACTAGGGGAAGGTTTTGGAGAAACCAATTTTGATGCGCTGAAATTTCCATCGCCCAAATTGTTTTTATAATACAAGCTATTCGCTTGTTCAGTTAAAATGCCGGAAATACCTTCACCGTAAAGGTCAATCCATTGATATAAATGATCATCAATTCCCACAGGTAAATTTTCCAGGCTTTCTTTTGGTAATGATTTTACTTCAGTGTTCCATCCTAATGGTTCGTAATTAAATTCAATGGGTGGTAACCATTTTTGCGTGTACGTCCCATCCGATTTTCTTATATAACCGTTTTGTATCACCGACTTTAGAAAAGTAAACGCAGAGCCTGCATCATAATAAAAGTTAACCGAGTGAACGAGGCAGGTCGGGGCACCAAGTTCAGTAAAATGGTGAAACATTAAGAGACGATCACATAAACGATAAGTTCTTATTTCGAATCCGGGTCGGTATTCAGAAAATGCATCCTGCCGGCAAGTCCATCCATTATCTTCATCCAACTGTGGATTAGCTGTATCATGCTCTCCATAATCTATAACTAATTCAAGAAGGTACTCAATAGATGACAAGAAACTTTGCCATTCAGAAAAGTTAATGCTTGCTTTGTCAAAATGTTTTTTATTGCAATATTTTACTCTTTTTATATAAGCGTTTGTACAGGCTGAAAAATCATTCAAACGGTTTTTTTCATTTAGATCATTTGGTACATTTACCTTGTCTTCTTTCTTATATTCAAATTGAAAACAATTTCCCTTATCATCGTAACTAAACTCCAAAAGCCATTTATATATTCTCTTTACATTTTTAGGATCAAATATTCTGGCTGTTTGACTTCTGCCATAAATAGAAACAATATTGTCTTTTGACGTAACTTTCCAATAAACATTCCCATCGGCTTCAGTTATCTTTTCTATCCTGGCAAAGGTTCCTTCCGTTCTTGGTTTGTAACGTACAATAAAATTTGTTTCCGTATCTTTTATCCAATTGCCCCCTTCATCCTTTACATAGGACGGAACTAAATCTTCTGCCCCTGAAAAAATAAATGTATCTGAATCGTTATACTCTGGTAATTTTTTATCTGTTTTTCTTGTGATTGAAAGAGGCTCTGCGTTCCATCCCAAACCAAAAATTCCATTCCCGCTTCCTGAATTATAACTTAATCCTATTGCAGGCATAAAACCATTCCTTGAAGGCGAGAAAGGAAAAGGTATACTAAAGTGTGCCGAACCGTTAGCTGCATTAACCGAAAATTTTTCATCAATCGTCTTAATCGCACCTCCGCCTTTAGGTAATGTTATTTGAGGAATAGATAAAGATGTATAACCAGAAGGTTTATCAGCTTTACTCTTATTCTGATTGTTTGTTTCAGAAGATTGCAGCTCATCCTGGGAAGGGATAGTCTCTTTCTTCATATAATAGTTTTACATGTTATTATTATCAGCCGTCAATTAAAAATGGGGAGCAGGATGTTGATAAAACAAGATATGAATTTTAATTTGTAAATACTATATATTATGGCATGTGAGGGGTTGATTATACCTGTTGCCCAAAATGCAAAACGGGTAAAATGGAAATAGTGGCCAGTTACCTCAACCACAATGGTTCACTGGTAAATATAAAAGACCTGAACCGGCGTAAAATAAAAAATAAATCATCACCTCTAAAAGGGGCGGCTACTTA
>JACMRH010000283.1 GCA_014376535.1 Cytophagales bacterium
AAATATTAATTTTACGATGCGAGGGGATGAAAGAGCAATCTGACATCCTTGTGAAATTGGCTGGGCGAAAGTTCAGCCTTTTTCATTTATAAAAAGAAAATATCAGAACCATAGAAAATACTGCAATTAACGCAAATAGGAGTGAAGTATATGGTTCAAAGTTTTAGTATTCAAGTAGAGAAAACCAAAGAAAATTTGGTTCTAAAGTCAACATCCCCTCGCACCAGTTTCAAAAAACTAAATCATCAACTTAATTTTCGCCTTTGCAAGTTTTAATGAAGCTTCCAAGCTTTAAAAGCGAAAATTCACCTTCTAAAAAGATGTCTAAAAGAAATGTCTATTATATACCTGTACAATTTCCAAGAGGTGCGGATTTATACAGGACAGTTATCTTTTTGAATGTCAGTTAATTAAGGAAATGGATAAAAACTGCCCATTGTACAGTTTCCAAGGGGTCAGTCAAATTGCCGTATAAATCCCAAGGTATGGCGTATTCTTCCCAAGAAGTCGCTGTACAATTTCCAAGGGGTTATGTACATTTCCCAAGTACTTACTGTATGATTTCCAAGATCGGCAGTACAAATTCCAAGAACTAAATGTAGAGATGCCAAGGGGTTATAATTTTTGTGATCTGTTATGTACAAATCCCAAGAGGTTGTATTTAGTACACATAATAACCGTTGTTATAATCAAGTTAGCTTAGTATTAGTCATTAAACAGCTATAAGTATGCAATCTGGATATAGATCTAATAGTGTGTTGTACAATTACCAAGGGGTTAATGTACAGTTTCCAAGTGGTTAATCAGATAACGATTAAATTTATGGCTTAATAATCAACTGATTAGCTTAGAGGCAAATCCAGGAAAAGATTGGTTGTACGAATTCCAAGGGGTTGTATAAAGCCTAAACGGGTTTATTTCCACTGCTTTATTCTCCTGGAGAGAGCTGCTCGAGATCCTGAAGAAACAAAAACACCGATTAATTCCACTGAATATAGACAGGCCTACGCTAGATCCGGAAACAGGTGAATGATCAGCGCACCCTTTTTCAGTGGAATAAGTTATAAAATATCAGGTGTTGCATTCTTGAATTCTTGTTTTTCAAAAACATCAAATTTCTTTTCCTTTAAATATTTGTTTACCTGGGTATTACTTGGAGTTTCAAAGTTCTTAAAAGTCTTGGCATACAACTCTCTGTAGCATTTACTTTTAAATTCAAGATCCTTTCCAGTATCATTAGCCCAAAACTGCCATTCTTTTAATACTGCATTTCTGAAACCCTGTTGATTGGCAAGAGATTCAGCATCAGGATAATATTTTAATGTATATTGTGTTAGGGTTAAGCGGATATAGTTTTCATCAAAAATAGAATCGTATATCACCTTATTTTGTTGGGTAACATCACTGGCCTGAATAGGCACTGTTTCCAACAAAAGAGGTTTGTATTCATAATTATCATTGGCACTATAAGTAGCCCAATCCAAACATAAATTCAAATCTGGGTCGCACTTAATTGCATCATTAAAGGCTTTTTCAATCTTCCTTTTTCGTTCTGTTGGTTCTTTCCAGTTAGTAACATCACATAATTCACAAAACATGGAAAAGGAAAGGTTCAGGTTTGTTCTGCCATTTTTTGCATTGGTCTTATAATGGCAAAGGAATAGATAAAGCTTCTTTGTGTAAATGGCACAACTGGTATAAGAATCGTAGTTAAACACGGAAAAAAAATGTCCCATATTGTCTAAAATGCTAGGATCCATCCTTACATGATAGAACTTCTTATTCCTGTTCTTTTTATCAATGACCATTCTAAGTTCATCAATGATTTTAACACTGGATACGGTAACAGTAGTATCCCCATTCTTTGAGAATCCCTTATAGTTAAGGATCAAAGGCTCTGTTGCCATTCTATACAATCCATTCTCAAAAACATTTAAAAATAGTTCTTCGGGATTGTTTTGCTCCATTGAAGCAAGCTGTTTGGTAGAAAGCTTTTTTAGCTGTGCTGCCAGACCTTCGTCAGGATTAACCAGCCTTTTTTGTAATGTACTTTTTGAGTATCCTGAACGTTTGGCAAAATCATTTGGATCTAGCAATAGAGACTGAAATAAGTCTTTATTCTTTTGGTAAAGAAAGCATAGATACAATGTCAGGTTTAAAATGGTTACTTCATCTGAACCATATTGATTGAAACTGGCTGCGTTCTGTGCAATGTTTTTATCAAGCCTTGTAATGCTCATATATCAGTTTTTAACTCTGTATTCGTGTTCAACAATTCGGCATATATCAATAAAAGGTATCCCTAAAAAATCGGCAAGCTTAATAAGTTCTCCACTCTTAAACTCACCAACATTTTCTAATTTCTTATAAAAAGTGGCTTTATGAATATCCAGCATAGATTTCACGCCCTTTTTGGTTACACTTTTCTTTTCGATTAACTCCCTTAGACTGGAGGCAAGAAGATCCATACTTATCATAAAAAAGCAAGTTAAGATTTTGCTACTGGATCGGCAATGTATCCTTATCAACAAATGTCATAAGGTTGATCTTTGCTGTCTCATTTAAAGACTTTGATAAAGATTTGAGGTAATTATAATCAGGATCCACCTTGTTATATTCCATATGTATTTTCTTGGCAATTTCATCCATTTGAAATACTCGCTCATGTACTTCCTTTAAAGCATTTTCAATGGTATCCCTCTTAATTAAGCGTTTCATGATGGCTGATAATAGTTAATTTAAGCCGCAAAAAGCGAAAGCTGATTTCCTTCGGCTTGGCTATAATCTAATGGAGAAACCAAGCGAATATTATGGAAATTAGCAAAAACCCGTAGTTTAGAAATTATTTCTTCTGCTGCCTTATGATGCTTGGTAGTTTTACAACTGCTTTTATCTTTTAGAATACTTTGGACATAATTATATACCCTTGAAACACCTTTAGAAACAGCTTCTTCTTTAGATTGGTAAATATTGGATATAGAAGGCTTAGATCCTCCACCTGCATACCCAAAATTATATTCATATCCACTTGACCAGTATTCTACCTTAGAAGCCTCTATATAAGAAGCGCAGGAAACAGATATATAAAATCCACCTGCATTAATTTCCAAAGTGGTTTCAGGATCCATACATACACCGTGTGCATTGAAATGAAAGTTTTGCATATAGATAGTTAATTAAGCATCCTTCTTATGGATACTTGGTTTTCGATTCGACAATGTTTGATAGTTACTAAGTTCGATTGCGTAAAATTCCCCAATACAGGAACTTGCCATCGAACTTTTTAGGCATAAAAAAAGCCAGAACAATAAAGGTCTGGCTCTTTAATCCCCTTTAAGGAGGGGATTAGTATTTAAATTCTATATAGGTCAATGCTGCAAGCGTTCCAACGGCTACAATACCTCCTAAGATTGCCACTAGTATCATTCTGTTTCTTTTTTAAGCAAATTAAGAAAATTACTGCATTTCAAACTTGTTTTGAACAGTAAAATACCAATAAAGATAATCAGGAATAAAGAAGTGTAAGAAATAATTTGGTAATAAATTGTAAATTCTCCCCTCGCTGCCACATTTCCCAATACTGCTATTATACCTGCAAAATATGCTGCAAAAATTTTGAGCCTTTCCGTTTCCAGCTTTAAAGCTTCTTTTAGATAATCTGTGTTCATGTCATAATTAAGTTAAAATTGGTGAATTCCACTACAAACATACTCAGGAAACAAAATGTCAGGATCTGCAGCCCGTCCGAGATGGAAAAATACCACTACAATTGGCTTGTGCCTTGCTTGATCAGGAAGATGGCCAGAGCTGAGCCGGTGGAAAAGCAGTGGAAAATAAATACTATTCTAATGGAATTGAAAAAGTACCAGTATAAAGATTGTAATACTCTAAAAACTTTACCCTGCTGAACTCCTTAATGTCCTTAACTGGTATGAGCAATTCATTTACTTGCTCTGCCGTTAAAATAGTTGATACTTCATCCTTACCGTTTGTAAGACTTATTAAAATTGCCCCAAGTTCATTTTGTTTAATTAAGAAAGGACAGGATCCTGATAAATAATCTTGAATTTGCATTTGATTTATTTTTAAGAGTAGGAGGGGGCTTTCACCCCCAATGATTTAATTGAATATTTCGATTACGTTTAATACTTGTCTGTCTATTTTTTCTTTGAATTCAGGATGCATTTTAATGTCTGCATGGTTCAAACGGTTATTGAAGCCATGATAAGCTAACCAACCTGTAAGATCTGTATTAAGTTGGATTTGTTCTCTGGCAATTACTTCAGGGACTTCCTTAATTAACTGCTTTGGAAAATCCGTCTTTTCTTTAATTAACTCGGTTATTTGCTCCATTTCTTTAGGGGTAAGCCTACGGTCTGTAAGTTTTCTAAAACGTTCTAACTGGCTATCTACATTATCAAGCAAAACAAAAAGTTCTTTAAAATTTACCACTCCTGAACGGTGCTTTAAATTTCTTGCAGCTTCCTCTTGAAATGCCATCATTCCATTTGTACAAACAAGCCTGTGAAAACCCACTGCCATACCAAATTTCAATGTACCATCATAAGAATTATGCAGGTGAACTGTTGGACAAACTATATCACCCTTTTGAACATTGAAAGGCTTATTGTTTACAATTAGATCAACGTAGAATTTGCGGTCCTCAATATTTTGAACCTTAACTTCAATCATATCTTTTCCGAACCTGTCACATAATAAAGTATAGATGGGATTAAATAAGCTATGATTTGAAACCAGTTCGTACTTATCTGAACAAACATTTAATATCTTTTTGCTCTGCGGTGCATAAATGGTGTGATCAATGCCTGAAACAAAAGTATGTCCTTTAAAAAGGTCAGAAGATTTTACCTTTTCAACTTCAAAGTAAAGAGTGTTAAGATCCTGTTGCGTTTTCATAAATGATGTTTGATTTACGGGTTTAAAATGGAAAAA
Source organism: Cytophagales bacterium (assembly GCA_014376535.1). Lineage (GTDB taxonomy): Bacteria > Bacteroidota > Bacteroidia > Cytophagales > UBA9547 > UBA9547. The sequence continues at coordinate 4,954 of JACMRH010000283.1, forward strand.
GCCGAACAACTTTGTTTCGGCTT
>JACMRH010000284.1 GCA_014376535.1 Cytophagales bacterium
ATAGTAATATAAGGAGAGCAATCTATAAGAATTTTATCTGAGCCGGAACATCCGTTATCATCTTTTACTGTTACAAAGTATTCATCGCTGTTATTTCTGGTAGCAGAAACCGTATTTGTAATCGCCCCATTAAACCATTTTATGCTTTTAAAAGAATTATTAAGAGAAAAAGTAAAAAGGCTATCGTTACAAAACCTTTCTTCATTTTTATCCCAAACGATTTGTGGTTTTGGCAATGTAAAGGAGGTGAAAAACAAAGAGTCCTTCCTTGTACAAGCATTTGAGTCTGTAACTTCTAAAACGTATTGTCCGGTATTTTTAGGAACAAATTTGTCTGATGTAGATTTATCTTGCCAGAGATAAGTCCGGAATTTGCTTTTGGGCAATATGGTAATGGATAAATTTGAACATGTAGAAGTATCGTTTCCAAGAATTGGTTGCATGTTTTTAGGATATAAACCTATGTGAACAGTGTCTTTAAAAGGACAAATATCTTTCATAGTTGTAGCGAAATAAGTGCCTGTATCATTTACAGTAATTGTTTGAGTAGTTTCACCCGTATTCCATTTATAGGAATCTTTGTTTAACCCGGCATCTAAAACAATATTTTCGTGTTGACAAAGTAACTTATCCGGTCCAAGATTTAAGTTTGCAAAGGATGAGAAATAACCATAACGGAAACTGGTTTCAAAACCACCGCTCAATACACATAAGTTAAAATCATGTGTTGAATTTGTAACCACATATGGCTTAGATGCATTGGCAGGAATACTAACATTTAGGTTAAAGCGTCCGTATTTCCATATACCATTAGTACCTGGCACATCTCTGAAGGAAGTTGGAGAAATTAGATTTTTCGATCCGTTAAGTGTGAAATTTGACTCACCACCAGCTTTTACAATTAAATTTATGACAAAATCTTCGTCATTTGTTCTTAGGAATTGGTACGATTTCGATCCGGTACATTTCAATGGAACTAAATTCGCACATGCCAGTTCATTATAAAATCCTGAAACATGTAAAACATATACCGGCTCTGATGATTTTACATAAACACAGGAATCCTTTTTATTAAAATGATAATGTTTGCTTTCGCCTTCATTTAAAAAAATTGAATCAGTATTTAAAAAAACCCTTGTACCGTTTTTTGTTCCTGTAATAAAAATATCATCAGTCAATATTGTAAATGCATTGGGAAGCCATCCTGAATTTCTAACAGCTATGTATTCGGTTCCAAGTTCAGAAACAGGTAATAATTGATCTCCGACAAGGTCATAGGCATCAATTTTTTGAATTGAATCATCTTTATACGTTATTGAAATAGGTTTATCAGACTCAACCTTGCTTCCTGTAGGCCTGTTAGTTCTATTAACAGTGTTGGATTGGCAAGAATAAGTTTGCCCTTTGTTTAAAACTATGGTAAACGGAACTCCAAGTGAATCACCCACAATCCCTTTTGTAGGTGAAATTTTTATTGTGGTGTTGTTTTCTGTTGCCACAATATCAAATGATGCAAATGCATTATAGTTAAATCTTACTTCAGAATGATTGTCATATACTGTTTGCATAGGAACAAAAAATAACGTCCCTAAAGCATTATTGCCCTTCAAGGTGAAGATTTCGGCATTGTCAGCCGAAAATCTGTTTGAATAGCCTTCTACTTCGTAATATGCATTCACATCACTTGTTGCCTGCACCAATAAACCTGTTTTTAAAATTTTGCCTGGAGGTTTGGTTTCAATCATTTCAATTTGTTTTGAAAGATCAATACTTACAAGACTATTTGCTGGAACTGATTGCTTTATTATTCCAAATGAAGGGTTTGCAGGTTGAGAAATTGTAATTTCTGCGGATTTATCAAAAGAAGAAATCCTTAAAACTATTGGCCTGTCGGCATGTCTTGAAGTAACTTCTGGCGCTGCAAACCAAAATTCCCTACCGCCTTGAGCCCATAAATGGTTTGAGATAAAGATTAGAAAAAATAAAATTATTTTAGTTAGATACTTATTCATGTATATTTTAGTGGCCTAAGCCCAACATTGCCATAAATGGTTCCTGAGGGATTTCTACAGTTCCTACTTGCCTCATGCGTTTTTTTCCCTCCTTCTGTTTTTCCAAAAGTTTACGCTTCCTGGAAATATCACCACCATAGCATTTCGCTGTAACGTCTTTGCGCAAAGCGCTTATAGATTCCCTTGAAATAATTTTCGCCCCGATTGCTGCCTGAATTTTAATCTCAAACATTTGGCGTGGCAATAGTTCTTTCAGTTTCTCGCAAAGCCTTTTTCCCCAATCATAGGCTTTATCCCGGTGAACTATAGCAGATAAAGCATCTACCTTCTCATCATTTAATAAAATATCTAACCTAACTAAAGTTGATTGTACAAAACCGATTAATTCATAATCTAATGAGGCATAACCTCTAGAAATGGTTTTCAGCTTGTCAAAAAAGTCAAAAACAATTTCTCCCAAAGGCATTTCAAAAACTAATTCAACACGGTCGGTTGTCAAATAACTTTGATTTTTTAATATTCCCCTTTTTTCCATGCAAAGGGTCATAATAGGGCCTACATAATCAGCTTTGGTAATAATCTGTGCTTTGATGAATGGTTCTTCGATCCGTTCAATAAAGTTCGGTTCTGGCATATCGGAAGGTGCATTTACCGTAACCAATCCGTCTTTTGTTGTGTATACTTTAAACTGAACAGATGGGACAGTTGTAATTACAGTCTGATTAAATTCCCTTTCCAGTCTTTCCTGCACTATTTCCATGTGCAACATTCCCAAAAAACCACAACGGAAACCA
>JACMRH010000026.1 GCA_014376535.1 Cytophagales bacterium
AGGGTGGAAAATGAGAAATTGTTATTTGAACTGACATTTGAATTAGGAATGACAGATTGGTCAAGAAGCCACACACTATTACCAAATACCGGTTTTATTGATTTTAAATGAATTACTGAGGAATCACATATATAAGTTGGATGCGATAACAGGATTCTGGCATTTGATATTGAATCACCTACCAGATGTGTAACACGGGCGGATTCTGTGCATGCCCCATTTTTAACAGTCCATTGGAATATATTCAGAGAATCACGGATTGATGTGGCCACACTGGTAGAGTCTGTAATTCTAAGTAAATTTCTATCTCCGTTAATGGCTGTCCAATTACCTGTTCGATAACCTGTTCCACTACCTTTCAAATTGATTATAGATGTACAAAGAGAATCGTCTTTTCCTACTGATTTTATTTCTGGTTTTTTGTAGTTTCTGATAGTGACTGAGTCTGTTTGCTCTTGGCAAACCCCGTTATGTGCTTTGATGTAAATAACCTGTGGCTTATCAAAAAATTTATTCATGTCTTTGATAAATGCCTCAGTTTGAGCTGAATTTGTTGAGTTTTTACTTATATTTTGGTTTAAACTTTCTGAGTTAGATTTATAAGAAAAATTGATTTTAAAGTTAGATGTATCTAAAATCTGAAGTCTATGGGTTGCGGTTATAGTCAATGTATCCCTTTCGCAAAAATCAAATAATCTGTTTTTAATATTTTCATCGAGGATAAATTTCTCGAATTTTTGGATTTTGATTTCTGATATCCCTTGGCACCCGTTTTTATTTGCAATATAGCGATACCCATTGTCCCCAATGGCTAATTTTTTAGCCACTATACTATCTTTATTATTTATTGTACTGAGTAACTTGTCATTTGGTCCTAACCAAATAACATTATCAGCACCTTGCACAATTTCAAGCTCCGTCAATTGACTAAAGCTAAATTCGGTCAAGTCACATACATTCTTTTCAATAAATTTTCGTGGAATGCTCTCTTTTCTTACGATTTTAAATGTGGCAGTTCTTGGCCTGCAAACGCTATTCTTAACGGTCCATAAAAAAATGTAATCACCTCCAACATTTATATCCGTAATGGGAAAGCTTAGCTTGGAAGTACTTGAATCTGGTATTGGAATATTAATAGGAACGTTTGTTTCAGGTTGATATACTAAAGATAATTTTCCTTTTGCGGTTAATATATCAGTTTTAGGTTTTGGCAACATAATGGAATATGATGCATTACAAACAATAGTTTCATTTGGGTTTAATATAATTGTATCAACTTGTCTGTTTTGAATCCGAAAAGTATCTGTTAAAAAGCATTTTGGCCAGATTTTATTTATAACTGTACGATAGAGAGAATATGTCAGGTCGTTGCTCAAGCCTGTTAGATTTATCTTATTATTGTTTGGAATCAACTTCTGCCCACTACTTAACTGAAAGAGCACGCTATCCTGGCTAAAGGCAGGACTAATACTGAAGATAGTATCCTTTGAACAAGTATATAAAGTATCTTTTAGGTTTCTGAATCCCGAAGGTGAGAATGTTGCAAACTTTACTGAATCTATATCATAACAAGAAGGATTTTTGGTGGCTGAAACTTTCCATTTAAAAGTGTTCAAACCTTTGCCTAAAGTAGCTTTTGCTTGTAAGTTATCTATTTTATTTACTCTAGATGAGTCTGATATCCAACTTCCTGATTCCAGGTTATTGTCATTGTCAATCGCATTATTTTTCAGGTCAAGACTTAGCTTATCTCTGTAATAAAGGCAGCTGTCATTATTTAAAATATTCGATATGCTAATATAAGTAGCATAAGAAGAATCTGAATCTTTGCAGTTATTGTTTGAAACAAGCCATTGAAAACCTGTTTTGCCCTTTTTTGTCAGCTTTGCTTTGGTGATGGATGCTGTACTATCTGCAAAATTTGACTTTGGAAATGATGTCCAAATACCTTTTTCTCCTTTTGCATTATTTACGAAAGATCCTTTTAAAGTAAGGCTGTCTTGTGGGGCTTTCATACAATTATCAACACCCGCATTGGCTTTTGGAATAACCGTTAATTTCAATTTGACATTAGTACTACAGCTGGAAAGTGTTTTGGCAGAAACATTTAGAGACAGGTTTCTGATGCCAGTTTCCTTGAAGGTGAAATTGTATAACGAATCTTTTTTTACTATCAGATCTGAATTGTAG
>JACMRH010000285.1 GCA_014376535.1 Cytophagales bacterium
GCTGGGCCTTCGATGATCTCGGCCGGGAAAGCATCGTTTTTGATTTTGGCAACAAGTCCGATGTCATCAGCAAGATCATACAAACCCGGTACCTCAGTAAAAACCAGGTCCCGTTCAGCAGCCTGCATCTAACAACCAATCTAACACCAGCCGAAATAGAAACCCGGTACGATTATGCGGTGAAAAGCAGGCTCCGGGAAATGTTCAATTATATTCAGGTGGAAGGGAGGGATAGGCGGTGAAATATTGAATGAAATATTGTTGATAATTGTTAGCCTTTTTCTGTAGCTATCGATTGTAGTTAGTATGCCTTATTGCAAGTAATCTGGTTTATGCCATGTCAAAACGGGGTAAATCAAGTAAGAATACCAACACATCACCAGTTAATCTTGGATTCCTTAACATCCTGACAACATCACTTCAAAAATCAGCAGCTTATTATTGCTCTAAAACCCATTTCCAAATATTTTATTTTATCGATTTCACCCTCAAATTGACCACTTATATGCCCAAACCGACCAGTTACTCAATGCAAACCTAAATATTCAGAAGCATCGGCCACATCGTGCTATTTATTAATCTTTTAAACTTACTTTTAGCAGCACAAGATCTAAAAAGTAATGCAAAACTTAGCAATAGCTATTGTTGCATTTCAAAACCAGCCGATTCGTTTAAATGAAAATCACCCATAAAATAGATTCTTTCCTGGCAGCGCTGTTTCCCAACTATAAGGAATCAAACAACGATTTAGGATTACTCAAGGCTGAAGTTGCTAAATATTATTCCATTCGCTCTATACTCAACCAAATCTTTTACGGTTATAAGACACTAAGCTACTACTATGTAAGGTGGGCTATTTCCATGCCTAACGAAGAGGATAAGCTAGGGTTGGAATATGAGAAGGAATATAAAATAGTTCTTCGTAAATTATGACTACCATTCTAATAGAGGGTATTGCTTAAATGCTACACCTTTGAATCAGTAATAGTCACAATTCTAACATAAATAAAAATTTAAATACCTTAATGAACCTAACAATCGGACAGAGAATTTCAGCAAGAGGGGAAGATTTCATTATCACCAATACCAATGTGAATCATGATGGGAGTTTCTTAATAGAGGCGGAGGGCATCAGTCAATTGGTGAAGGGGAAACGTTTTTGCTTTGATACTTCTTTGGATGAGGATATTAAGCCTGTTGATCCCAATGCAACTAAACTGGTAGCCGACACAGATAGTGGATATCGAAGAACCAAACTTTTCCTTGAAACGCAGATCCGTAATGCGGCCATCTTTTCAGATAAAATTTCCATTGCAAATAAAGCAGCTATCAATGCAGCCGAATATCAACTAACCCCTACATTGATGGCATTGCAATTACCCCGGCCACGTTTGTTGATAGCGGATGGTGTCGGTCTTGGTAAAACCATTGAAGTAGGTATTTTTTTGGCTGAAATGATCAAGCGGGGGAAAGGAAAACGCATTATGGTGCTGGCACCCAAATCCATCCTGGCCCAGTTTCAGCAGGAATTGTGGAACCGGTTTGCCATTCCATTGGTGCGGTTGGATTCAGAAGGTATCGCCCGGATCAAATCTCATTTGCCTGCCAATAAAAACCCATTTGAGTACTATGATAAAACCATTATCTCTATTGATACATTAAAGAACAATGCCAAGTTCAGGCACTATCTGGAAAAATCAAGATGGGATGTTGTGGTCATTGATGAGTGCCACACGGTTGCGAATGATAAAAGCCAAAAGGGAGATTTGGCCCAGTTCATTGCCAAAAAATGTGAATCCTTAATTCTTACTTCTGCTACTCCTCACAATGGCCGGAAGGAAAATTTTGCCAACCTTATCCATATGATAGAACCCACTGCTATTCCTAAAAGTGGAGACTATGATAAAAGTCATGTAGCGCCTTATTATGTGCGCAGGTTCAAAAATGATATAGTAGATGAAACAGTGCGTGCCAACTTCCAGGAAAGAAAAGTGATAAAAGTGCCTGTAAAGTTAAATGTGGCAGAGGTTGATTTTTTGCAATACCAGCAGGAGCTAAAGTTTAAGGCTATCAATGCTGTAAAGGAAGGCAAATCCAAAGATGATTTTCTATTCTCAATTGGTGTTTTCAAAGCATTTATGTCATCCCCGTTGGCAGCATTGGAAAGCATTTTGCGAAGAATAAAAAAGGTGGAAGAAAAAAAGACCCCGGAAAATCTCCTGGAGGAAAATCTTGAAATCCTGAACGAATTAAAAATTCGCCTCCAAAAAATATTACAAACAAAAGCAGATAGTAAATACCGTGAATTTAAAAAGACCTTACTCGACTTAGGTTGGTCAGGCAAAAAGTATGATGATCGTTTTGTAGTGTTTGCCGAACGCATTAATACACTCACTTACCTGCAGGAACAATTAAAAAATGATTTTAAACTGGGCAATGAAACGCTGGCATTTTTCCATGGCGGTTTATCCGATAGCGAGCAACAGGAGATTATTGAAGATTTCGGTAAGCTCGATAGTCCTGTAAAAATTCTCTTATGTTCAGATGCAGGTTCCCAGGGTGTAAACCTGCATTATTTCTGTAACAGGATGTTCAACTATGATATTCCCTGGTCACTGATTACACTGGAACAAAGGAACGGTCGTATAGATCGTTATGGTCAAAAGAAAACGCCCTTCATTCATTATTTGATTGCAGAATCTGAGGTAGAAGGGCTGAAGACCGATTTGCACATAGTAGAGAGGCTCACACAAAAAGAAGAAGTAGTTTACAAAACATTAGGAGATGCAGGATCTATAATGAAATTATACGACCCCATAAAAGAAGAACAGTTTATTGAGGAAGCGATATTCAAACAGGATGAAAAATTTTTAGAAGCACAACGAAAAGAGGCCGTTGCAGGATTTGATTTTTCAACTTTGTTTAGCGACCAGGATGATACCACAGCTTCTATTATTACCGATGATCCATTTGAAACACAAACTTCCATTTATAGCAACGATACCAGTTTTTACAAAGATTTGTTTGAGCAATTAAGCTCTGCCAAGCAGGTTCCCGCCAATGAAGTGAATTTTAATAACGGTTATGTTGAGATTTTAAATAATAAGGATTTAAACCAACTATTGTTTGACTTGCCACCGGAAGCCAAACCAAAAGCAGGCCATTTATTTAAATTAACTATTGATAAAGACCTGGTACAAAAATCTATTGAAGATGCCAGGAAAACAAAAGGCCAGTGGGCCGAATTCCAGGTGTTGTATGAACTGCACCCGGTAGTGAAGTATTACATGACCAAGCTCGAAGCCAGCGTAGATAAGGATGTGGCCCTTGTTGCAAAATCTAAAGTACTGCCTTCTCACACTGCCTGGTTTGTTTTCCAGGGACAATCATCAAATAATTTGGGTCAACCGCTTATTGTTGATTTTTATGTAGTTGGGTTAAAATGGAATGGAACACCTATTAAAAAAAGTTTTTCATTAGACCTCTTCGTAGAGGAATTTAAACTTAAAGAAACGCTGCATACAGAGCATGTGTCAAAAGAAGAAATAAATCATTTACAGGAACTTTTATCAGATTCAGTAGGATGGGCCAGCAGTTATATCCAGGAAGAACAACAACGATTGGAAGGTAAGATGGAAACAAAGATGGCGGAGTATAAAACAACAATTGAAAATTGGAGAGCTGCTGCAATACAACAACTGGAACTGGATTTCAGCGAACGATCTGCAAGTGATTTTCTGGCAAGAATAAAAGATTCCCGCCAACGGGAAATTGAAACCATTTTAAGTACTTCCAGCCAATATTATAAAGACCTTACCTCGTTGCAGGGAGATCCCTTTTTAAAAGTATTAGCTGTTTTCTATAATAATTAGTCTATGAAAGAAGAAATTTTACAGGCTGAATACAAGCGCTTATTTATTCAAATTAAGGAGCAAATAAATAGCGGTCAAACAAAAGCAGCTTTGGCTGTTAATAATGCACTTATCCAGTTATATTGGAACGTGGGCAAAATGATTGCAGAAAACCAGGCATTATTTGAAGGCCGCAATAGTTTTATCGCTCAATTAGCCAATGATCTCATCACAGAATTTCCTGGTATTAGTGGGTTTTCTAAAAGGAACCTTTTTGATATCCGTCGTTTTTATCTTTTTTATAGCTCCGATTCAGTGCAACAGCTTGTCGCACTCAGTACTTCATTGAAGGACTCCAAAAAGGAAATGCCTGCCGATAGTTCAGTGCGACAGCCTGCCGCACTCAATCCTTCAGAACCCAGTTTGCCACAATTGATTTTTTATATTCCGTGGGGCCATCATTTGCTCTTGCTTAACAAGGTAAAACAACCCGATGCAGCCCTCTTTTATATGCAGCAAACGGTTGAATATAACTGGAGCAGGGCTATCTTAACAATACAAATTGAGCAGGATCTTTTTGCCCGGCAGGGTAAAGCTGTTACCAACTTCAATACCACCTTACCTGCACACCAGGCTTTGCTGGCACAGCAATTATTGAAGGATCCCTATAACTTTAATTTCTTAACACTTGAGCCCAACGTGCAGGAATTAGAACTGGAAAAACAATTAACCGGCCATATCACCAAATTCCTGCTGGAACTTGGTAAGGGCTTTGCTTTTATTGGTCGCCAGTTCCGCTTGTCGGTTGGCACTAAAGATTATGCCATTGATCTGCTTTTTTATCATATCCGGCTTCGCTGTTTTGTAGTAATCGATTTAAAAACAACCGGGTTTGAACCGGAGTATACAGGTAAAATGAATTTTTATCTTTCAGCGATAGATGATCAGTTAAAGGCTCCTGAAGACAACCCCAGTATCGGGATTTTGATTTGTAAAAACAAAGAAAACCTGGAGGTGGAATATGCGCTGCGTGGAATAAATAAACCAATCGGTGTAAGTGAATTTACTTTCACAGAAGCATTGCCGGCAGAGCTTCAGTCCAGTATACCTACTGTTGAAGAATTTGAAAACGAAATAAAAAGATTAGCTGATCTGTTAGAATAAGTATACCAAATGATCAAATTTATTCAAAATATAGGCGATTACTTTTCATCCAATTACTTTGACGAAGACTTTACTTCGAAAGTGTTATCTAAAACAGGGTATGCGGCAGAAGATATAAAGGAATTTAATAAACGTATTTCACCGCTTAAAGACAAATATTTTCGTTTTAAGCAATCTTTTATTGAAGGGAAACTTAGAACCAAGGATAAAGTATTTGAAAGCCACCAGTTTCATACCGAAGTATTAAACGCTCTTGGATATGACGGAGCCAAAACGAATTATAAAAATCTTTTTCATCTTTCCGAGCATGAAGTAATTCCTGTTCGGCATATTTTGTACCGGGGCGATCAGCCGCATTTGATGATCATGGAAATGCAGGCCCTCATTAAAGAAGATGATACGGATGCCGATGGCTTATTTGAACAGCGTTATAATGTAGAAATAGAAGAACAGTCAACGCCGCCGCAGCGCTACCATCGCAGCCAATGGGAAAAAGTGTTTGATATTCCTGCGGATGTAAAGATCAGTCCTGTAATTATCAACAAAGCCATTTCAGAATTATTCCTGTTGGAACAGCATCTTCGCCCCAAATATATCCTGCTGCTTGGTGGCAATACGGCTTTTTTACTGGAACAGGAAAAATGGTTCAGGGGAAGTTATTTGCAAATAGACCTGGAAGAATTGTTTACAGAAGCAACCGCCAACCGCAATGCGAATTATTACGCACTATTTTATTTTTTGCTGGGTAAAGAAACGCTTGCGCCCGAAAGTAATATGGTATTGCTGGATCAGTTGGATGAAGACAGCCATAAAAGCGCTTACGAAGTAACCAAAGATTTAAAGGAAGGAATAATACATGCAGTAGAAGCATTGGCCAACGAAGCCCTGTACTACCGGAAAGAAAAACTCCAGGAGAATTTTGATGAATCCGATGATGTTTTTGAACAGCAGGTAAAAGATGATTGCTTAAAAATCATTTACCGAATGCTCTTTATTTTTTATGCAGAATCAAGAGAGGATCTGGATATACTGCCATCCAATGACCGCACCTATCAGCGGGGCTATTCCCTGGAAATGCTGCGTGACCTTGAGCAGGTGCCATTGTATTCTGACAGTAGTTTAAATGGTTATTTCTTTCATGAATCCCTCAGCAAATTATTTAATGTACTCAGCTCCGGCTACCGTGAAAAAGAAAATGGAAATAACAAAAGTTTTAAGGTAAGGCATATAGACAGCCCATTGTTTAACAATGAAGCACTGAATCAACTGGCTACCGTAAAATTTCGTAATAAAGTATGGCAGGATATTATTTGCCGCCTGTCTTTATCCAGGCAACAAAAAGGAAAATCCCGGGGAAGAATATCCTACGCCAACCTTGGCATTAACCAGTTGGGCAGTGTATATGAAAGCCTGCTGGCCTACCGTGGGTTTTATGCAGAGCAGGATTATATTGAAGTGCATGTAGCCAAAAAGCCCAAGGAAGGAACTTACCTGGTGCCCCGCAGCCGCAGGGATGATTTTGAAGAAGATGAAATTTTAAAAGATGAGCAGGAGCAGGCTGTCATTATAAAAAAAGGAACATTTGTGTACCGGTTGAGTGGGCGTGACAGGCAGAAGTCTGCTTCCTATTACACACCGGAAGTGCTTACCCAATGTACCGTTAAATATACCTTGAAACCCATCCTGGAAAAACTGGAAAAGGGGGAGATGAAAGCAACAGAACTGTTGGAACTGAAGTTGCTGGAGCCGGCCATGGGAGCCGCTGCCTTCCACAATGAAATGATCAACCAGTTGGCAGATGCGTATATCAGTTACCGGCAGAAGGAAATGAATAAAAGGGTGGCACCCGACCTTTTTAAAGAAGAGCTGCAAAAAGTCAAAGCTTATATCGCAACTAATAATGTGTTCGGGGTAGATTTAAACCCCACTGCCATTGAACTCGGAAAACTGTCCCTTTGGCTGAATGTGATACACAAGGATATGGAAACGCCTTTCTTTAGCAACCGCCTTGCAGTGGGTAATGCAGTAGTGGGAGCATGGCTGAAAGTGTACAAAGAAAAAGAACTGCTGGAAGAAACGGAGGTGGTAAAAGATGCCAACGGCAGAGAGAAAAGAGTACCGGTAAAAAAGGAATGGTGGGAGTCTGCACCGAGGCAACTGGAGTTTAAAAAGAATACCGATCATGATAAACCAAAACATGGCAGAAAGCCCGATGAAATATACCACTTCCTGTTACCTGATAAAAACATGGTGCCCAGTGCCGGGATAAAAATGCTGAAAGCGGAATATGAAGCGGAGAACAAAGCAGTTGCCAAATGGAAAAAGGATTGGATTGTACCGCTCAAAAAAAGTGAGCTGGAACAACTGAAAAAAATCTGCAACAAGGTAGATGAGTTGCTGGCAGAGTATTACCGTTTTCAAAGAACCATCAACCTGCAAACAGCCAGCAAACACAATATTTTTGGGGCCTACAATAATGCAGAGCAAACTGCACTGGCAGTGCATAGTTACGGGGAAAAAGAAAGATTGGCCGACCAGCGCAACCGGCACAATGCCCCTTACTTTAAGCTAAAGATGGTAATGGATTACTGGTGTAGTTTATGGTTTTGGGACCTGAGGCAGGCAGCAGAATTACCCAGCCGCCAGCAATATTGGCAAGACATTGCCGGAATTTTGGAATTGGATTTAGACAAAACGATTGAGGTAAAAAAGAAGGCCCCTGCTATAAATACAGCCATCCAGCCAAAACTATTTTACAGTGGTGGTGAACAATTAAAAATCGGGCAAACTATGGAAGATGTGGTAATGCTTTTTGAAGAGGCCGTGGTAGAATACAGCAACCGCAAAGACCTGTTTGATAATAACCAACGTCTCACAATTGTCACCAATCTTGCCAAACATTATTTTTTCTTTCACCCGCAACTGGAGTTCCTGGAAGTGTTTTGGGAAAGAGGTGGATTTGATTTGATTGCTGGGAATCCGCCCTGGTTGAAGTTTACTTTTGAGGAAAAAGGAATAATTGCCGAAAAGTTTCCTGAGGTAGAAATAAAAAATGTTACTGCACCGCAGGTTCGTTTATTACAGGCGGAATTTTTAAAAGATGAAAAACTGAGAGAATTGTATTATGAAGAGATGATAGGTACCGAATGTGTCGCTGTATTCATGAATGCAGGACAAAACTATCCATTACTGGCAGGGCAACAAACAGATTTGTATAAATGTGTTTTAGAAAACGGCCTATCTCAACTTTCTGAAAAAGGTTCAATGGGATTAGTGCACCCCGAAAGTATTTTTAACGACCCGAGAGGTCAACCACTAAGAAAAGAAATATTTCCAAGACTTAATTTTCACTTTCAGTTCCGCAACGAGTTTGGATTGTTTACTGAAACTAATGACCATGGCCGTATGGTCTTTGGCGTAAGTATTTATAAAGGCAAACCTGGTGAGCATATTGGTTTTTTAAATATCAATAATTTGTTTCATCCAAGTACTATTGATGGATGTTTTATTCACGATGGTCAAGGACAATGTGGCGGTATAAAAACAAAAAGTGGCGACAACGGTGCTTATACTTGGAATATAACTCCACATAAGGATAGGTTAGTATATTATAATGATGAAAAGCTTAAACTTCTTGCAAAAACATTCGAGAACTCTGATGAATGGCAATCAGCAAAATTGGTTTCTATTCATTCCTCCTCAAATATCAGTGTATTAGAAAAGCTAAGCGAATTCAAAACAACCATTCAAAATTATGTAGTTAAAATTACTGAAGGCTGGCATGAAACAAATGATGTGGATGACGGAATTATAAGTCGGTCAACTCAATTTCCCGTTTTTGAACAATTTCAAATGATCTACAGTGGACCACATTTTTTTGTTTCGAATCCCTTATACAAAACACCAAAGGAGAAATGCACCGAAAATTCTCATTACGATATTATTAGCTCTGATAACACTGATGATATGTTTGTTTCCAGGACTAATTATATTCCCAGGTTGAATAATAATGATTTCAAATCTCTCATTAAAGGGTTTAAAACAAATTCAAAAGATATTAATGGTAACTATATTTATGATAATTGGATTGATTATTACAAAGTTGGATTCAGAAAAATGCTCAATCAAGCAGGAGAGAGAACATTAATATCAAGTATTCTTTTACCTAACACAACTCATACAAACGGGGTAATCTCTGCTACATTTAAAGAAACAAAAGATGCCATTGAATTAGCTGCAATTACTTCTTCAATAATTTTAGACTTTTTCATGAAGACCGTTGGAGCTTCAAATTTGTATGATGGCAGAATTATTTCATTTCCTTTAGGAGTAAATGAAATATATAAATCACGACTTTTTATTCGTACTCTTCAACTCAATTGCCTCAATAAATATTATGCTCCTTTGTGGGAAGAAATCTGGCAAGATAGATTTAAGGAAGATGAATGGAGCAAACAAGATACAAGGCTAAAACCATTCAATACACTTACCAAAAATTGGCAATGGAGTACACCACTACGCAATTGGTTTGAACGCAGGCAGGCATTGGTGGAGATAGATGTCATCACAGCAATGGCATTAGGTTTAACCCTGGATGAGTTGATATTGATTTATAATGTGCAGTTTCCGGTACTCCAACAAAACGAAGATGATACCTGGTACGATACCAAAGGCAATATTGTATTCACCTGCAGTAAGGGCCTTGTGGGTGTAGGCGTAGATAGGCCGGTATGGGAAACCATTCGCAACTTAAAACCCGGTGAAACATATGAACATACCATCACCAAAAGTGAACTGTACCAGGGCAAAAAAATCACCTACCATGCGCCTTTTGATAAGTGTGATAGGGTGGAGGATTATAGGGTGGCGTGGGAGTGGTTTGAAAAAATATTTAAATAGAAATATTATGGCAAAAATTGAATATGAAATAATTGGAGTTTCAAACTTTTTAACAGATGCTGAATATAGTTTTCACATCTTCAATTTTATCAAAGATTTTGAAGACAAGTTTTTATTGGCTGAAAGCATTACCATTCATTTTGAGGAGAGCATAAATCAAAACCCTAATAAGCCTGTTCTGAATGTACTTACTGTTTCTGATGATGGTAGAAGTATAAAGCTTGTTCATAAGAGTTCACGTTTTTCTCAACCTAAAGGCGGCATGAGCAAGCCTAGTGTATCTGATTTTTTTAGTGGATTAAAATTCTTTATGGAAAACACAGTTATTGCAGGTGATCATGAGAGATTTGAATTATTAAATAATAATCAAGACGAATAAATGCTGCTAATAGTGTGCTAGGTGTAGAAATAGAAAGGCCTGTATGGGAAACCAATCGCAACTTGAAAGTGGGTGAAATCTATGGACACAACATCACCCAAAGGAACTATACAAAGGAAAAAAAATAACCTACCATGCTCCTTTTGATAAGTGTGACAGAGTGGAGGATTATAGGTTGGCGTGGGAGTGGTTTGAGGAAATATTTAAATAGAATTAAAGATGACTTTTTTTGAAGAAATTGATTTATTAATTGATAAGAAACGGCAAGAATACTCTGAATACCCTAATAGGATAGTTAGTGATTATACAGAAGAGAATAGACTCAAAGATGATTACCAGGATCGGCAAATACTAGAATTACTCCAGAATGCTGAAGATGCAGGTTCTTCTGAGGTACTAATAAGATTAGATAAAAATGAAAAATATTTATTAGTAGCTAACAAAGGCAATGAGTCATTTACAGTAGAAGGAATTGAGTCCTTAATGTTAGCCAATTATTCTTCAAAATCAAGAGTTAAATATATTGGTAATAAAGGTCTTGGGTTCAGATCTATTTTAAACTGGGCAGACGAAGTGCATATTATTGCTAATGATTGCGAAATTAAATTCAGCAAATCAATTGTTGCTGATGAGTTTTTAAAGTTGGATATTTCTGCCAAAGAAAGAGACAAGTTAATAAATAAGAAAGGCTTAAGTAAACAGCATCCTCCAATAGCAATATTGTCTATTCCTAATATTGATAAAGTAAATAACGAATCGAATTGGCTTACTACAATAAAAATATTTTATGATGAGAATCAAGAAATTCAGATTGAGAATCAGTTAAAAGAATTTTCTCCGGAAACATTGTTATTCCTTAAAAATATTAAAGTTGTCTTAATTGAAGGGGTGGGTGAACAAATAGTTCATCAACTGAATTCAATCAAAAATTCAGACAAGGTTTTAATAGGAGAAGATATATGGGAATTGAAAAACTTGGCACTGAATAGAAGTGATATTCTGCCCGATGAATATCAAGATTTTAATACTGAAGAAAGATTACATTATAATGTCCAAATTGCTATAAAGGAAGGCGAATTAGCAAATAACTACAAATTACATAATTACTTTCCTACAGAATTGACTATTAATTTGCCTTGTATCCTACATGGCACCTTCGACTTGGATTCTTCACGCAATCATTCAAAGTTAACACCGAGAAATGAGTTTATTCTTGATAAACTCATTGAATTGACAAGGAATACTGCATTAGAATTATGCAACCGAGAGCTTGGTTGGAATGGATACAGATTACTTACAGCGACAGAGGACTTCTCTGATTCTGCACTTATACAATCTTTTTACCGGAAAATACGTGAAACGAAAGTGTCGCTAGCTATCTATCCTTCGGTAGATAAAAATTATTATAAAATTGATGATATTAAATTTTATGGTGATGACTTTTCCAAATGGGTGGTTCGGAATAATGTGTCAGACCATTTCCCGGCTTTGTTATTCCCGCTTCCAGAAAATACTCAAATAAAAATTAAGGATTTTGTTGCCAGGTATTCTGTAAATGAATTTATACTTTTCGTAGAAAATATTTCCGGTAAGATCTCCTCAATAGAAGAGCGTGTTAGTTTGATTTCGATATTACTAAAAGAGCCTTTTAAAATGTATCATAAAGTCTATTATCCATTGCTTATGGATAATACCGAAAAGGTAATACCGTCCGATACCCAGGTGTTTACCATGGAAAGAGGTTCGGTAGAGAAATATCTCATTCCGGAATTTTCCAAAATGTCTTTCATTTCCAGTGATTTTTATAAAGATTTAATTGGAGAGTTTGAAGAAGAAATCAAAAGTGTTAGGATTAAAGAAGAAGACCTTTCACGGCCTTTAAAACGATTACTTGATCCGATTTTGAACATTGGTTCAAATGATATACTAGATATAGTAAAAAATTTAATCAGCTCTCAAAATACTTACATTGAAAATTGGACTAAGGGTAATATTTTACTTTTAGATGTAGGCATATTGAATTCCCACATTTTATCATTATTCAGAATATTTTGTGAAAATGAAGACCGGGAAGGTGTTATAAAAGGGCCTATTCTTTTATCAAATAGGGAAGGTCATTTTGTAAAGAGTAATGATTTGTTTTTAGGTAACGAATTTCCTACAGGCAGAATAGCGGAGGAGATTTTCTCTGGTATTTATACTTCCGGGCAATATCTAAATACCAGTTATTTATTATTGCTACAAGATGAAAACATTAATCTATCAACGATTGAAAATTTCTTCTATTGGTTAGGAGTAAATAAGTTTGTAAGGTTTAAAACAATTGATGCGCCTAAAGAACAAGGCCTGGATAGGGACTATATAAAATACGTTTATAAAAAAATTAATAAATCTGACCATCCATTCACTGGCCAATCATTTAAAGGCCTTGCTATCGATTCTATTGAAGAATACATTTCAAGACTGACTTACGAGAAACTTATTGTCTTAATATTAAAAGAGGTAAGAATTAAACAAAGATTGGATTTTGCTAATACTGATGATCAGTTAAAGTATAGCTATGTCAATTGGTATGATATTTATCCAAAGCCATCTTACATTTATTATCAACTTAGTAAATACTTCAAGTTCGAGAATTACTTAATTGATAACGCTAATTTCAGTTTTATTAATAGTATTTCGATTGATTACTCAAATCCTATTTTCATAAAAAATAATATTGGGGAACAGGATATTAATCAGGTGTTATTGTTACTAGGCGCTAAAACGGCTTTTTCCCAATTAAATCCCTCTTACATCTATGAAATACTTCATCGGCTTGAAATTTCGGATATTGAAGGAAAAACAACACAGGCGTTTTATAGAATAGCATTAAATGCTCTGGAGAAAATTGGATACGAACCTTTGCCAGGCCAACTTGATAATTTGCGTGTTTTTGCTAAGACTAGGGATAATCGAAGCGGCAAATGGGAATTTGCAAACAAAATTTACTACAGTAATGATATAGTCTTACCCGCTAGTATCATAAAAAATCAATTTATTTTAAACGTACCAAAACGTTTCGGGGAAGAAAAGGTAGTAAAATATTTTGGTGTTAACACCTTTAGCGACTTCCGTTTGGATATTATCAATGACACAGTTGAGAGTAATGAACTTCTTACGGTTGAGCTGACGACGGACTTGGAGAAATTGCGGCCATATTTTTTAAGTTACCGTTTGAAGGACATTTTAAACGATAAAGGGCAAAAGGAAGCTGCAAATCAACTGAAAAATTACACGATAAAATTGATTCACAAGGGAAGTTATCAAACAAAGGATGATTCTGAGATTGCGCTGAAATTTAGTGAATTTGTCCGGCAGGAAAGCGTTTTCTATTTATGCATAGAAAATGAGACCTCGTTAAACGTTCTTAAAAATCATCCCCGGTTCTGTGATTCAATTTCTGAAATTTTATGTCTTGTTAGTAAAGTTTGGGATCATAGAGACCAATTTAGAATTGCCTACAAATATGGGATAAAAGAGCTTGAACATCAATTTGAAACAACAGGTGAGGACCAGTTGCTTTTAAAAGCCAAAGAGTTGTTAGGTATTTCATTGAAAGAGATTCATTTTTGGAACGCTATTGCCACGATGTTGGGTAAAGAATTGCCAGAGGATAACACAGATGTTGACAGGTTAAGAATTTTGTTACTTGATAAATTTAATTATGAATTGCCTGAATATTATTTATCTGTAAACTTTGAGAGTTTCGATAATCTGCAATCTTCCCAATTTCTTAATCACATTTGCGTGGAAATGAAGTTGACATTATCACAAATACATCAGTATTGCTCGTCTTTCACCGGATTATTTAATTGGCATCTCGCAAAATACCGTCAGGTTGCCTTAGACGTTGAAGTATTATGGAATCAAGCGTGGTGGATATATTTTTCGAAAAAGCTTAGAACGGAGCAAAGATGCTTTGTTTCAAAACGTAAAATCTACAATCAAAAGATAAATGAAATAATCTTTGAGTTGGCCAAGGGTAGTTCCTTTGATATTGAACTAAATTATGAAAGGAGCTTAATCACTTGTTTAACTAAAAAATATAATATTGAAATTGATAAAGACTGTTTAAAAGACATAATTATTGAAAACAAGTACCCTGAAATATTTAGCGAAACCAAATTATTAGTAAATGAATTGGATGACGAAATTCAAAGCTTAGTGTTTTTTGAAGATAATTATGAGAGTTTAAAAACATACATGGGTGAGGCTGACCTTGAGGACGATGTTAACGAAAAGAGTTCTAATGATATTCCAATTGATATTGTAAGAGTATATGTAATTCCTGTTTCGTTGTCTAAAGGATATGGTGCCGTAAGCAATTCTATTAATAGCTTTAGTTCTAAAAAAAATGGTGTTCATTCCGAAAAGGCTGACAACCAAAAAAAGGAAGCTGGGCAAAAGGCTGAAAAATTAGTCAGGGATAAATTGATCTCAATATATCCGGAAGGAGAGGTTTTTTGGATATCAGGAAACTCTCGTGAAAATAGACTTCCGCTGGATGATTCGAAAGGATATGATATACGATACAAAAAAGATAAAAATATTTCAGAATGGAATTATCTGGAAGTGAAATCCATTTCCGGAGATAGCTTCATTATTAGCTCCAATGAGGTGAATGTTGGAATTAAAAATAAAGAGCTATATCACTTGGCCCTTGTAAAAGATTCCGCCATTTACTTGGTGGAAGACTTTTTCCTTGACCCAGAAAGGGTAGAAGAATTTAATTCGCTCTCTAATAATCCTTCCATAAAACCTTTGGATTATCAAATTTATTTTCAGTTGCCACATTTAAATGAAAATATAGTTGCGGAAAAAAACTTCGTTGCTGATGAAATCGAATAGGACGAAATGATAGGGATTTCTTAATAATCCAATCCGAGCTTGTATTAACCACTTTTATCAAATTTATTTTTATGACCCAATCATTACTTACTGCTTCTGTCGGCTGGATCGATTTTTCTCCCACCCATCGCAACCGTGTTGGCAGTGTATTAGATCTGTTGAAGCCTGAGGGTATGGTGGATGAATTGGGCCTTGGCACAATCAGAGATGCATTAGCCAACCAGCTTTTTCCCGGTATCAGTACCATACAGACAAGGGCTAAATATTTTTTTATTATACCCTATATCTTATTCGATTACCAACAACTGCCACTTGCAAAAAGAAAAGCAAAATCTGCTGCGCAGTACATGCAGCAAAGAGAGTATGAAATCATGTGGCAATTGGCAGATACTTACGAGCATGTGGAAGGGCATGGAGTGATAGGAATTAGTAAATACCGTCCTCAAAAAATTGTAAGAAGACCCTCCGCTATTTACTGGAATGGCTTGTATAAATTTAATTTTATTAATACAGGTGGCCTTGCCGCTGAGGCTTTTTTAAAGCAGGCTTCGAAAGAAAATCTGTCAGATCTTTTATCTGCCACTATTGATGGTGATGATGCTCCAAAAGATGATGCTGATGCTGGCTTTGCGAATTCTTTTAAATTAAAAGTTCCGCTAAAGAAAAACTGGGATGCAGATCTTGATCTTAATTTATCAAAGGAAGAGGCCGAGATTTTTAGGGATAAGATTCTATCATCAGCCAATAATAAACTCCTTGCTGAATTAATTCAACATGATGAATTATGGAAATGTTTTTTGAAGGCAGGCAACTTTATGCAGTTTGCTAAAACAGCAATCCCTTTAAAGCTGTCCCCCATTTTAAACAACAGGATGATTTTGGCTCACGACTTTTCGGAACTGATGTATGGAGCGCATTTACATTATAATTTCCTTCTGCAGCAAAAAGTATTTAAAAGTAATTATCACAGGGATAGCTGGGAAGAATGGGTAGAACAGCTCCCGATTGCTATGATGAGTTATAACACATTTAATCCGGATGATTTATTTCTCTATGCGGCCACTACCAGGTCCACAACAGCCAACTTTGTTAAGGAATGGTGGCAACAGGCAAAATCCGGGTTCAGAAATGAGAATAAACTAGAGCAGTTAATCCTTCAGCAGGAAGCCAGGGTCAAGCCCAATAAAGCCAGGCTGCAATGGAATAAGACAGAAGATGTAAGGGAAGACCGTTGGATAGGTTTAACTCACTTTGATTACAGGTTTGCACAGGCAAAGACAATATTAAATGATATAAAAGAAGGCTTACAATAAATTATGCTGCACCCTAAGAACGACCGTATAGACTATGGTGAACAATTAATTCCTCCTGAAGGATATGAGCTTACACAAGCCATTGGTACAAGTTATTCATTAGACCTGGAAGCCCTCATGTTAGTACCTGTTGCATTATTTTATGCACACCACCTGGACGGTAACCCGGACACACCAGGTTATGACATGTTGGAAGCCATAACTAAAGCTGCTGAAAAAATCACTATATTTTACCAGGCAGGGCAATTAAAAGTACCCCGTAAATATCACCCTCTCATAGCATATTGGGAAAAGGGGATACAACCTGTTACAATGCCTAACCCTGTAAGCTCATTTCATCCAAAAGTGTGGATCATTCGGTACGATAGCAAAACTGAACCCGCTATATACCGTTTGTTGGTAACCAGTCGCAACCTTACGTTCGATCGTAGTTGGGATGTTGCTTTTTCCACCATGGGATTTGTAAGTGATAAGCAGCAGGCATCCAACCAGCCCTTAGTTGACTTGTTAACTCATCTATCGGGGCTGTCTAAACGCTCCATTCCTCCTTCTTTTTTAAGTGATTTACAAAAAGTAGTTTTTGAAAAACCGGAGGGTATAAAGGCAATAAAATTTTGGCCGGTTGGTATTCCAAATGTTGCTGATGCCAATAAAAAGTATTCAAACCAGGTGACGCAAAAAAAATGGGATGAGTTGTTGATTATCTCTCCGTTTTTAGATAACACAACACTTACCACCTTAAAAGATAATTGTTATAAAAAGCCATACC
Source organism: Cytophagales bacterium (assembly GCA_014376535.1). Classification (GTDB taxonomy): domain Bacteria; phylum Bacteroidota; class Bacteroidia; order Cytophagales; family UBA9547; genus UBA9547. Next base: position 17,266 of record JACMRH010000285.1, read on the forward strand.
TGCTCAGTTGTAAAGAATCTTTAGATGCTGTAAAGGAGACTGTATTAGCCGACTTTGATTGTTGGCAATTTTCTGATTTTATTCAGAATGCGGAATTTGCCGACATCCTGGAGGAAGAAGGAGTTGAACCTTGCTTACAAAACCTGCATGCTAAATTATTTGTTGCAATGCAGAACGACAAGCCTGTTTGGTACCTGGGTTCTGCTAACTGTACTGACCCTGCGCAGGGCAGAAACATTGAATTCATGGCAGAATTGGTAACGGATGGTTCAACAAAGTTCCGTTCAAAAAATGTATTCAAATCCTTAACCGAACCTGCCAAAGAAGGGGAGATTCAGCTATTTACCAAATACGATCCGGCACTGAGGGTGGATATGAGCGAGCAAGTAAATATTGATCTCGCTATCAGGAAAATAAAATATGATCTAACCACTCTCAATATAAGAGGCGAGGCTGTGATAATTCCCGAAGGGAATGCCTACAATCTGACTATTGAAATAGATGCAAGCGGATTGAAACTGCCGGATGGTTTTTCAGTTCATTTCAAGCCATTACCCGAGACACAAAAAAAGCCCGCTATTTTGGGTGTAGGTCAGTTAAACATCAACAACGATTTTACGGGATATACTGAATCATGGTTAAGTCCCTACCTCGAGTTTTCTATTGCCAGGGATGGTATTGTATATACCCATTTCCTGTTAGAAATGTCTATTGAATTGCCTGGCACAAGGTTAAACAGGATTTTTACTTCCATTATTGACAGTAAGGAAAAGTTCCTGAAATACCTGGCATTTGTACTCACTGGTGAGGAGAGTGGAATTATTGGTTCTGGTAAAAGCGACGGGCATGATAGAGCTGCAGGTGACGGAGGAATTTTAGGCTTGGATGGAGCGCCTGTATTTGAAAAATTATTAATTGCTGCCAGCAGGCATCGGGAAAAGCTAGTATCAGTGGATAAATTAATAGATAGAATTAAAGAAGAAACCGAGTTGACAGGGGACAGGATTGTCACTGAGGAGTTTGAAGGTTTCTGGAAAGTATTTAAAGACTATTTAATTACAAAGAAATAAGATGCAGCAGAAGATACAAGAAACAATGGATGGCCTAAAAGACTTTCAACAAAAAACAGTTGAATATGTCTTTGATCAGTTTTACAGCAAAGGCAGGGATAAAATGCTGATTGCAGATGAAGTGGGCCTGGGTAAAACTATTGTGGCAAAAGGAATATTAGCAAAAGCGTATGAACAATTTATACCTACCCCAACGAAGCCCGGTTTTAAAGTTGTGTATATCTGTTCTAACCAGGCACTGGCAAGACAAAATCTTAGAAAGCTAAATTTTACAGACGTTCCGGCAGCAATAGATTACTCTGATGAAGATGACCGTTTAACCGCATTGGCATTTGAAGCTAAGGCATTAAATGAGGATTTAAATTTTAGTATAAAGGCATTTACGCCTGCAACTTCTTTTGATGATAAAACCCATGCAGGAAAAGCCGATGAACGGATTTTACTATACCGCCTTTTATACTTGTATGCAGATTTAGAAAATGACAGGAATAGCCTGAAATGGATATTAAAAGGCAGCAAGCGAATGCGGGATGACAATTGGGAGAACAAAATTTCCCAGGTGGAAAAATTTGATGCAGGATACAAGGTTGAAGATGTAAGAAAAATTCGACCAAAAGTTTACACCCTTTTTAGAAAGGCTCTTGAAAAGCCGGTAAAGCCTGCTGATCTTCCAAAATGTTTTGCTGCAGCCGGAATTACTTATGATATTAAATACTGGACGCTGATTAGAAATTTGTGTAAACTCGGTGTTCGGAAAAATACTTACGGAAACCAACAATTTTGCAAGGAATTAATCAGTTCGTTACGCTTTATTTTATCAAGGTGCTGCCTGGAGTTTTTGCAGGCTGATATTTTTATTTTGGACGAATTCCAGCGATATAAAAAACTAATACAGACTACAAAAAACAAAAGCGCAGACAAAGAAGAAAAACTAAGCCCTGCTATACAATTGGCTAAAGATATATTTGGAATGGAGGGCATCAAAGTTTTAATGTTGTCTGCCACACCTTTTAAACCATATACCAATGATTTTGATGCATTATCGGGAGAAGTGCATCATCATGAATTCATTGATGTATTAAAGTTTCTGTTAGCAGACAAGCCGGAAGAATTCTGGAAGGAGTATGAAAAAGACCGGGGTGAATTTTTTCAATTACTTCGTCACCCGGCCAGAATCAGTGAACAATATGATAAGGCCTTTGAAGTTAAAAACAAACTGGAAAAACTTTACCGGCAGGGGATGGCCCGAACAGAACGATTGCTGGCCTCCGATAATAAAAGTACGATGGTAGAGGCTATGCAAAAGCCAATCGAGATCCGGGCAGATGACATTGGTGACTTTGTAGCATTGGATGAGATTACATGTTATCTAAATGAACATCATGGAACTTCGTTAAATATTCCAATGGAGTATGTTAAGTCATGCCCATATTCCTTATCTTTTTTGGATAGTTATGCTCATAAAGAAAAATTGAAGGCTGTTGCTGCAGAAGATATAACATTACTAAAGCTGTTAAACAAATCGAAGCACGCCTGGCTGAACCTGGAAGATATTAATCAATATAAACCGCTGATACCTGTAAGGGGTAAGTCTATGCCCAATGCCAAGTTCCGGCTGTTACTGGATGAATCTGTATTAAATGGTGGATGGAAATATTTATGGATACCTCCTTCCATACCATATTATGAACTGAGTGGTGCTTTTAAAGCTGGCGAAGGGTATAGTAAAACACTCCTTTTTTCTTCCTGGAAAATGGTGCCCCGGATGGTAGCTTCACTGGTGTCATACGAAGCAGAAAGATTGACAGTAGGTGACCCCAAATCGATTTCAGAAAAAGAACTAGCCGAAGAAAAGCGGGAATACTTTATAAAAAGAAGAAGTCCCCGACCCCAGTTTACATTTAAGGTAGATAAGGCAGAACAGGAACCCCAGCAGATGAATAATTTCATGCTAACCTATCCCGGTTGTACACTTGCGGGCCTATACGATCCGTTACTTAATCTTTCAGAGAAAAAAACACTTAGCCAAATAAGAGCAGATTTAAAATTGCAGTTAATTTCCCTACTCAACAATGCTGACCTGAATAGTACGGCAAATGGAAAAGGGGACTGGAAAAAATGGCTTTGGATGGCACCATTGCTTCTTGATAAAATAAACGATAACAATAACATGGTGGGGGCATGGTTTGATAAGGGTTACCCGGGTTCTTTATTAGCCATGGATGGGGAAGAGATGGAAGAAGGCAAAGAAGAGAATAGTGGTAAGGATAAACATTTTGATCACGCCCGGCAAACATTTAATAGTGGCGCCTTGATCAATGTAGGTTTCCTGGATGAGGAAAAAACCAATCTGCTCGCCGAGCATCTCGTGGACCTTACACTCGGATCACCGGCTATTTGTTTTTTGAGAACTCTATTGCGTTACTTTGAAAAAGATGCATTATTACTGGATGCTGCTTATAACGTGGGAGCTGCTTTCCTTTCTCTTTTCAACAAGCCTGAAA
>JACMRH010000286.1 GCA_014376535.1 Cytophagales bacterium
CACCCTGACTTCAATACTCCTGAAACATCTCATTCAGGAAATATTCATGGAATGCCTCTGAGCTTGCTTTTTGGGAAGGGTTATGCAAATCTGCTAGAATTGTTCAACAATCAAAAAAACCTATTGCCAGAAAATACTGTTTTAATAGGCTTAAGAGATATTGATGCAGAGGAAAAAAAATTGCTAAAGCAAAGTGCGGTGACATTCTATACCATGCGTGATGTTGATGAAAAGGGAATCAGGAAAATTATGAAAGAAGTTTTTAAAACAAATTTTAAAACAATAGAAGGATTGCATCTTTCTTTTGATCTGGATGTGATGAACCCTGCGGTAATGCCTGGAGTAAGTACACCGATCCAGGGAGGATTAACTTTGCGGGAGGCACATTTGATATTAGAAATGCTTTATGAAAATCAAAATATTATTGCGGCTGATTTTGTGGAATTAAATCCTTTTAATGATATACAAGGTCAATCTGCAATAGCAGCAAGCGAACTAATCTGTTCCTTGTTTGGGAAAACCATCATCTGAAAACTGATTAGGGCAATTATTGAAACAATATTTCACTCTTTTCCCATGAGATTTCCATATCGGTGATAGTTATGGGAAATACTTTGTTCTGTGATATAATTTAGAAATTCATATCTTCCAAATGGCAATACAGGTTTTTCATATAAATGAATTGCCTTTTCCAGGGCCGCAATTCGGAAAGATTCCGAAACATTTTTTGATAAGATCCTGAACCTACTATTGTAATTCAACATTTGTTGCATATGATCCCAGCTTTGAATGGGTATAATATTTAAATCGTAATTTTTCAAATTTTCAGGCAAATCCTTTAAGCCAAGGCAGTAAATTTCTAAAGATGTATTTAGAATTTTACAAACCTCAGTTACCATAATAATTGGTTTAAAATCTGTTTCGCCATCTATACACAATATTATTTTTTCTGGTTTAAGATAACGTTTGATGTTAAACTGACCACGCAACCTGACTTCTTCAAAAGGGTGAGCAAACAATCTTTCATAACTTTCCCTGTAATCTTTTATTGCATACTTCAGCTCATATTGGTCTTCCTTACTTAGTTTATCAATGTGTTTGGGTTTATCTGCTAGTTCAACATCTTTAGCATAAAAACTAAGAGATTTTTGTATGTCTACGAATTGAGAAAGATAATTTACTCCGCCTGCTTTCATCCCAAATCCGAAGCAAGACTGTTTAATTCCTCCAAATGGTTGCCGCTGAACTATTGCTCCCGTTGTAGGTCTATTGATGTACAAGTTACCAGCTTGAATATTTTCCTTCCAGTAGTTTATTTCATCTTCGTCCAAAGATTCTATTCCGCTTGTTAAACCATAATTTGTGTTGTTTACTAGGTTTACGGCATCCGCCAAATTTTCTGCACACATGACACTTAGAATAGGCGCAAAAAGTTCGTTGCAATATTCAAAGTCATCTTTTTTTACCCCCCATTTGATAGAAGGATGCAAATACCAATCTTTTTGAATTGGATTGATAAACCAATTGGATTGATTTGAAATGGACATGTGAACCTTATTACCTGGCAAAACTGCTAATGGACCCACCTTGGAACTAAAATCCCAAGGACTGCCTACTTTTAAACTTTGAACCGCATCGATCAAAAGCTTTTTAAATTCCTCATCTTCATACACTTCCTTTTCTAAAATGAGCAAAGAAGTGGAAGAACATTTTTGTCCTGCATTTCCAAATGCAGAATGGATCACATGGGCAATGGCTTGTTCCCGGTCGCTTAAGGATGTAACAATAGTGGCATTTTTTCCTCCCGTTTCTGCAAAGAGTGGAAGTTTTGTATTCTTTTTCAGAAGGAATTTTGCTGTATCAGTTCCTCCTGTAAGTATTACACTTCCAAATACATTTGGCGCTTTCAGAAATGGAGACAAAGTTTCCTCTTTGGCAGGCAAGAAGAATAAAGCATCTTCCGGAACACCTGCCTTCCAAAGGCACTCACACAAAATATAAGAACAAGCAACTGCATTTTGGGAAGGTTTCAGAATAACTGCATTTCCTATTACCAGAGAAGCCAGTATTCCTCCCGCCGGAATAGCTACCGGGAAATTCCATGGAGATAATACCAAGTTTACTTTCCCAGAAATAATTTCAATATCCTTTTGTTCCAGCATTTGCTCCATGCAGTAAGCATAGTAATTGGCAAAATCTATGGCTTCGGATACTTCAGGATCAATTTCTGTTACTAGTTTTCCAACTTCAGTAACGGAAACTCCTATCAAATCTGCTCGCCTGTTTTTCAACTCTAAAGCAGTGTTACGAATAATTTTGATCCTTTCAGATGGCGATCGATTGAACCAGGAAGAAGAATTACCTTTTAATAGAGCTTCATGATAATCATCTTCGTTTGCCAGTTCATGTTTCCAAGGAAGAATCCCTTGCCAACAAGTAACGCTAACAGTTTCCCTTGCTCTTGTACTCACACCCTTTATGGTCATTACTGAAGGTAAAACACTGAAGTTGTTTTGCCATTTAGTTTTTATCTCATGCAGCCAATAACGGTTATTTGGAAGAATCCAATCTGTATCCGGTTCATTTTTAAACCCAAATGCTTGAATATCAGTAGATAGTTGCAATCTATTTTGGATTCTTCTTGGTTCATGTAATATTGTCTCTGTAAGGTCAAGGGATTCTTCAAATTCATGTTTAAGGTATTCCCATTTTGGGGTTCCTGGCAATAAATCAAAACCTTCTTTCAGGAAGTTCCCGTTTGCTGTTCCTTCATCCAATCTTCGAACCAAATAAGCAATGGCACTTATGTATTGTTCAGGCTTTACTACGGGAGTATATAATAAAACCTGCAATCCTACTTTTTTTAATATATCTACCACGTTGTTTGACATGCCTTCCAGCATTTCAAACTCAACATTATGTTGAAGAAGATTTTCTTTTACTACTTCTATTGCAAAAGCAAGATCAAAAACATTATGGGAAGCTATTCCTACTTTAATACTTTGGCAAGAGTGAGGAGTGAGTAAGGCAAGGATCATTTTTTTGTAATTGGCGTCAGTTTCCACTTTTGTGTCAAAAGTGACTAGGGGCCAACCTTGCAAGGCACTTTCTGTTTTTTCCATTTCAAGATTGGCACCTTTTACAACCCGTATTTTGATTACAGCTCCTCCATTTTCAACCCGCTGAGATGCCCATGTCTGCAATTTTAGAAGCCACAGATAGGAATCTGGTATGTACGCCTGAAGGACTATTCCGGCCTTTAAATTTTTTAACCGATCTAAAGACAATGTTTTGATAAATACGCCAACAGTGATGGACATATCCCGGTATTCTTCCATATCAAGGTTGATAAACTTAATGATTCCAGTTACTTTTTCAATCGTCAGGATTTCATCATAAAGTTCAGACAACCTGATAGAAAGGATGTCTATAGTTTCTTCAAAAGCAAGAATATTTATCTGAGAATAAATGGTTGAAACCTTGATTGAAATATAATTTACATCTGCCTGATGGAGAAGATTTTTATATTGTTGTATCCGGAACCGGGCTTCTTCTTCTCCCAACAGCGACTCACCAATCAGATTTATGTTGGATTTAATTCCGTTTTGTTTCCTGTTTTGTATATGAACTTTAAGATCATTACTGTCTTTCAGAAAAACTACATTTTTAGCATCTTTTCTTATTTTAGAAAGCATGACAGGAATGCTTATCCCAGGAAATTTATACCCAAATGAAAGGAATATCTCTACAAGCAAATTTTCAGTTTTGGTAAATAACTGTGATGCAGCAAATTTTGAATTTTGAATGACTTTTTTGACAAAAGCAGCAACTTTCTTATTGTCTTTGGGCCGGAAAGAAACATCCATCATTTGAATGAGGAATATTTTTGCCTGTGGCAAAGCAAACA
>JACMRH010000287.1 GCA_014376535.1 Cytophagales bacterium
CGGAAATACAGGTAACATGTCAACTTCAGGATATGGAAGCGATCATCACATGCATTTTAGCCATTCTAATCTTATTGACAATTGTTATACTGAAAATAGTGGATTCTTTGCTTACTATCGACCTTACGGAACTAACCCAATGCACAGAATTACAGCTGCTCACACTGCTTTCTGGAATATAGCTTCGGGAGGGACCAAAGCCTATTGCGTCTGGACTCAACAAAGCAGATATGGATATGCTATTGGTACATCGGGAGTAGGAAGCACAGTTTATACAAAAGAAAATGCAACAGGCACAGCTAGCATCACAGACCCGGTTGATATTGTAGAAGGCGAGGGGCTTGGCGCTACACTGAGTCCACAATCGTTGTATTTAGATCAACTTGCAAAAAGAATGATTACAACTTCTTTTCAGGATTCTAAAACAGAAACAAACATCGTATTCTACCCAAATCCATATCAGGATACATTTATTATCAGAAATGCTGAAAACATAAAACATATGCAGGTTTTTGACCAAAATGGGAAAGAAATATTCACAACTGCTAACGTGAAGAGGAATTTTGGCAAAGACTGGATTCCTGGAAATTACCTGATAAAACTGGAAAACATTGAAGGAAATGTATTTTTTAAGAGAATTGAAAAATTACAGTAATGAATAAACTTTAGAACATAAATCTCGAAAGAGTTATATTCTATAAGCTATTTAAGATTATATACTTTTTCAGTACTGAAGTAAAAGCCGATAATAAACAAAAGAGTAATAAGGGCAGCGAAGTATGGGATTGCATCAGTCATTTTTTGAATTGTTTATAAGTTTTAGATAAATCCCGAAAGTAAGAATTGAAGGAACCCAGATGCCAATAAACATGGCTGACTCATTTTCTCCACTAAAAAACAGTATCTCGGAATAAATTAAGGATAGCATTGCTGCAAGCGATAGTAGCTTGTCTGACTTAGTGAAGTTTTTAAACATTTTTAGAGTTTAGTTTATTAACACCTATTCAGTCGAATTGTTATTTTTACTATTAGACGATTAGCTTGGAGTTCTGAAGGTGAAGGAGATGAATAAAAATTTCACTACAGACATTTTTCGGGAAGAACTCCAGAAAAGGGTAGAAATATCAAAAATTGAGTATGTAAAACTTTTATTCTGTGGAAACAAAATATTTTAACAGGAATGAATATATCCTAACGGCCAGAGAAATTCCTAAATTTTCCATTTTTGTTTTAAAAGGCTGTTTGCGTCAATTTTTGGTAAATGAAAAGGGCGAGGAATCCATGTTTACTTCGCTAAGGAAAGACATTGGATAGGGGATTTACCCGCTATGCGCAATAAGACAATTTCAAGTTTTAATTTTCAAGCTATAGAAGAATGCGAATTATTGCTTATCAGTTCTGAAAACTGGTCTAAAGCATTTATTGACTTTCCCTGGTGGACTGAAGCACATATGGATGGTTATCAGAAATGGACTATTAAACTGCAATAGCAAATGGCCGATTTAAATACCAAAACTGGTGAAGAAAGATATTAAATCTTCTTAAAGAAAGGCCCACCCTATTTCAACGTGTACCTCAGTATTTTATTGCTCTTACCTCGGCCTGAGCCCTGAAACATTAAGCCGAATTCATTTTCTGATTTTAGTCAACGATTAGAATATGTGACTAGTGCTAGGTTTGTTGCATTATTCGCAATCACATTTTAAGGAATCTTAAAAATGGCAACAACAGTAATCAGTTCACAAAAAGTAGAAAATTTTGCAAAATGGCAACTTAGCTTTGAGGCTGGGGAAGCGATGCGTTCAAAAGCAGGAATTATCTTAAAAGGTATTTATCAGGCAGTGGAAGATGAGAATCCTGTCACCATTATTTCTGAAGTTCCAAGTCAGGACATTGCTAAGGCGATATTTTCTTCTGAATCTATGAAAGAAGTGATGGAAAAAAGTGGAATAATAACAGTAAATGATGTGAAAATATTAAAATCAGTAAACTAACCAAACTAAAAAGTCCTGCTAATTTCCATCAGCAGGACCTTCATATAAAAACTCTTTTTTAAATTAACCCTTAAAATTTTTACTTACCTCGTCCCAGTTAATCACATTATAAAACGCAGCGATATAGTCTGGTCTGCGGTTTTGGTAGTTTAGGTAATACGCATGTTCCCAAACATCCAAACCTAAAAGAGGTGTTCCTTTTACTTCAGCTACATCCATTAAAGGATTATCCTGATTTGGAGTAGATGTCACAGCAACAGTTCCATCTGCTTTTTTGATCAACCATGCCCAACCTGAACCGAAACGTGTTGTAGCAGCTTTGGTAAATTCTTCTTTGAACTTATCATAAGAACCGAAAGCAGAATCAATAGCTGAAGCCAGTTCTCCTGATGGTTTTCCACCCTCATTTTTTTTCAATGTTTTCCAGAAGAAACTATGGTTAAAATGTCCACCGCCATTATTTCTAACAGGCATTGGGTATTTGCTGATGTTCTTGCAGATTTCTTCAACAGAAAGTGATTCTCCTTCAGTACCAGCCAATGCAGCGTTCAAATTTGTAACGTAGGCATTGTGGTGTTTGCCATGGTGTATTTCCATGGTTGCTTTGTCGATAAAAGGTTCTAATGCATCAGGTGCATAAGGAAGGGCAGGTAGTGTGAAAGCCATAATTTTAGTTAATAGTTAATAATTAATAGTCTATAGTCGCTTATTAGAACTTGGTTTCTTCATTCAGGTAAGCTTATCAAAAATAGGAATTCCTTTAAATATTCATTGTTAATTCTTAATTATTAATTAAACCTACTGCCTGAGATTCTGGAAGAATTCTAACAGCATTTCTTTGCTTTCTATTGACAGAATTCCCGTTAATATTTCTGTTTTGGGATGTAAAACAGGTTCTTTAACTCTAAGAAACCCTTTTTTTTCATCCAGAGAACCTATAATAAGTCCGCCAAGTTGTGCCCAGCCGATTGCCCCGGCGCACATGATGCATGGTTCAAGGGTTACGTACATTGTACAGTCGTTCAGGTATTTAGCACCTAAATAGTTTGCAGCTGCTGTAATGGCGATCATTTCAGCATGAGCTGTTACATCATGTAATTTCTGCGTTTGATTATACCCTTTACCAATTATCCTGTTTTCACAAACCACTACAGCACCAACGGGGATTTCTCCTTCTTCAAAAGCTTTTCTTGCTTCCTTCAGTGCTTCTGCCATAAATGTTTCGTGTCCCATTTTTAGTACGTAGTACTTTGTATTTAGTATTTAGATTGCTTTCTCATCACTCACCACTCATCACGCACAACTCACAACTACTTTGCCTCCCCTGTATTGATATTCCCGGATTTCGGGCTCGACTTAGTTTTTACCTTGGGTTGGCCTTTAGCTAGGTCTGATGGTTTTTTTCCTTTGGTTTTTTTCGGAATTTGGGTTGTGGCATTTTCCAGGTCAAGTCCAGAGTCTATTTTTATTGACGACATAATAGCCGGTGCCGCCTGCTTCCATTTATCCATAATCCTAGCCGGGCAAGTATAGTTAAAAACCAAAATCCTGTTGTCCTCAACGGTGTACATCATGTACGAATAGGTTCTTATTGGAGGAAGTTCACGGTCTGTTTCTTTGTTTTGTGTAAAGGACACGAATTCCAGTACTACAAAATTTCTTTTTCCCTGCGTAATGATCGTATCCTGAAGATATTGAATGTCTTTGAAGTAAAATGTATGGTTCGATTTCATAAACTCTTTCAGAAGTTTCAGATTTCTTCCCCACTGATTAAAAGAGATATTGTAGCCAAAATCTGCAGCATCGTCCTCACTGGTCATCATCACAATAGGTTTGTGAAAGTTGGGATACTTTTGCTTCATTTCTCCATCTGTCATCACGCGAAAACCTTTGGGCAGAGAAACACTTGCACCTTCTGCAAGTTTGGATTTGGTATATGTGAATTTGTATTTTTTTACTTCGCTGTCATCCGTTTGCTTTCCTTGTCTTTCCTGGGCAGCCAGTTTCGTAAAGGCCAAAGCCATTACCAGTAATACATAAAAGTTTTTCATTGAATAAAATTTGGACACAAAGGAAACAAAGAATTCCGTGATCAGGAAAACTGGAATTTAGCATTAATTTTTGAAACCGGTTTTAATAAAGAATCGCCGGAAGGGAAAAGTAATTTACTTAGCCTTGCATGGATCTCGTTTTGAGGAATATCATAATAAAGCTGGCCATGGTCTGCAAAAGAGATACTTCCACTTTCTTCTGATGTTACCACCACTACACAATCAGAATGTTCAGTGATTCCCAATGCAGAACGGTGCCTTAAACCTAATTGTGTAGGAATATCATCAGATTCTGAAACGGGCAAAATGCAACGGGCAGCCTTTATTTTTCCTTCAGAAACAATAACTGCACCATCATGCAAAGGACTGTATTTATTGAAGATTGAGATCAACAGCTTTTTAGAAAGATTGGCTTCCAGGATCTCGCCTGTTTCAACATAATATCTTAGATCTGAAGTTCGTGTACAAACTATTAAGGCACCGGTATTGGTTGCAGCAAGGTTTTTTACTGATTCAACAATAGGAGTGATATCGTAATAGGAAGATTTCATCGGGAGAAATTTCCATGAAAAACCTTTATCCAGCATGGAGCTTCTGCCAAGCATAAGTAAAAACCTTCGTATTTCAGGCTGAAAAAGAACGATGATGGCTATGACCCCAACACCAATAACTTTACCAAAAATGGCAGTAAGCAATTTCATTTCCAGAGCGCGGAAAACCAGGTAAGCCAGGTAAATACCCAAACTTCCTATAAAAATTTTCAGTGCTACCGTTCCCCTCATCAGTTTGTACAACTGATAGAAAAAGAAAGTAAGCAACATAATCTCGGCTATGTCTATATAGCTCAATTCTAAAAATCCTATTTTAAATAGTAATATCATGCCTGGTTGTTATCTGATAATCCCTTTTGCATTTCACTTGTCAATTTAACAATTTCCACGGCTTCTTTTACATCATGAACCCTCAAAATTGAGGCTCCTTTTAATATTGCCATTGTATTAAGTGCTGTAGTACCATTCAAAGCATTTCCTGAATCTGTATTTAAGGTTTTATAAATCAATGACTTTCTACTTATTCCCACCAATAATGGAGCTTCTATTGTCTTAAAAATTTCCAGGTTATTTAATAAATGCAAACTCTGCTCTCTTGTTTTTGAAAAGCCAAATCCCGGGTCAATAATTATATCGGTAATCCCTAATGAATGCAATTTAAATAATTTGTTGTAAAAGTAATTTGTTATTTCCAGTAGCAGGTTTTCATACTGTGTTTGGTGTACCATGTTCTGCGGAGTCCCTTTCATGTGCATTGCTATATATGGTACTTTGAGTGAAGCAACTGTTTCAAACATTTTAGTATCCAGTTCACCTGCTGAAATATCATTTATGATGCTTGCACCTGCTTCCACAGCTTGTTTTGCTACATTTGACCTGAAGGTATCCACAGAAATAATTATACCGGGAAAATGAGAAACCAATTGTTGTATTGCGGGAACAACCCTTTTAATTTCCTCTTCTTCTGTAATATCACTTGCACCTGGCCTGGACGAATAACCTCCAATATCTAAAATGCCGGCTTCCTCTTCCAACATTTTAGCCGCCTTTTCTATCAGATCTTTTTCGCTGGAAATTCTGGTTTCAGCATAAAAAGAATCTGGTGTCACATTTAATATTCCCATTACTACCGGGATTTCCAGACTAAGAAGTTTTCCACGGATGTTAAGTGTGTGTTTTCTATAAAATACGCTATCTTTCACGCTGGAATTTATTTTTAAAGTGTTTTTAGGGTTGTTCTAATTCTACGAAAGAAAATTGGCAAGTCAAACAGAGGTAGAGTATAAATTTATAATAGACAAATGCAGGTCTTTGTTTGAAAAAAAAACAATTGACTACGGCACCGCCTGGCGGATTATGCGCCTCCCGTCTATCACCGACCAGATTTTCATTAAAGCCCAGCGAATCCGCTCCATTCAGGAAAAGGGTAAACAACTGATAGAAGAGGATGTAAACGCCGAATTTATCGGGATCATCAATTACTGTGTTATTGCATTGATCCAATTATTTTTGGAAGAAGGTGCTGCTTTAGAATTAGAGCCTGAATTTGTGATCAGAAGATATAATGAAGAAGTTCAGGCAACTATGGACCTTTTCCTGATGAAAAACCACGATTATGGTGAAGCATGGAGAGAAATGCGGGTTAGTTCTATCACTGACATTATCTTGATGAAAATACACAGGACAAAACAGATTGAAGATAATGGTGGCAAAACCCTGGTGTCTGAAGGCCTTGATGCCAATTATCGGGATATGCTAAATTATGCAGTGTTTGCTTTGATCCGTTCGGGTTACACCAAAGCCCATGTTTAATATTTTTAGGTTTGTATTTACAACAAAGTACTATTGATTCTGAATGAAGTATATTAACCAGTTCTGCAGGTTTTCTGTAGGCCTTTTATTTATTATTTCTGGTTTAATTAAGCTGAATGACCCAATAGGCACAGCCATCAAAATGGAGGAATATTTTGAGGTCTTTGCCACTGATATTAGTCTTGCTTTTCAATTCCTGGTTCCTTATTCTCTGGGGATCGCTATTGCCATGATTGTTTTGGAAGTGGTGTTGGGAGTGGCAGTTCTTATTTATTATGAGATGAAGACCATAACCTGGCTTCTGCTTGTTCTAATATTGTTCTTCACCTGTCTTACATTCTATTCAGCATATTTCAACAAGGTGACAGATTGTGGCTGCTTTGGAGATGCTTTGAAACTCACACCCTGGACTTCCTTCATAAAAGATATTGTTTTGATAGCTTTAATCCTGGTATTGTTTCTTCAGAGAGATAGATTTAAAACCTGTTACCAGCCATTGAGTTCGCATATAATTATGGGACTTGTGGTTTTCTTCTCATTTTACATGGCTTATTTTACCATCAATCACTTGTCGTTTGTTGATTTCCGGGCCTATAAAAACGGAGCAAATATTCCCAAACTAATGAAAGCTTCTGCTCCTGTTAAATATAAATATCTATTGACAAAGGGTGGATCGGACTTTGAGTTTGATACTTACCCCAGCGATACCAGCTATAAGTATAAGTCTATGGAAGTTGTGAACAAACAGGACCTGCCAAAAATAACAGACTATGCCATTTGGAACGATGAAGGTGATTTCACACAAGAAAGTTTGATGGGAAAAAAACTTTTGATTTTTATTCTTGATGCAAACAAAGCATCGACGCGGAACATTGAAAAGATAAAAACACTTGTTAAAGAACTTGAGAGCAAAAATGTGATAACCTGGTTGGTAACTGCCTCTGACCAGAATTCCATGGCCACTTTCAGAAATGAAAATCAGTTGGCAATACCGGTTTATTTTGCCGACGCAACTGTAATAAAAACCATTATCAGAAGTAATCCAGGCCTGGTTTTGATGCAGGATGGTGTAGTAAGGGGCAAATGGCATTTTAAAGACACTCCGCAAGTGGAAGATGTTATGACGTCCTTTAAAGATTTGACTGTTGTTAAATAAGTATTAAAAACGCAATATCAGTTTGTAATTTTTTCAGCAAATAAAATCCAGATTGTTTTTAAAATGCGGGTATATGTCGGCGAAGGAAAATTAAGGTATCGAATAACAATTAAAATTCAGTAAAAATTGTGTCGTAAACCTACTTTTAATTGACGTATGCAACCATGTTGCCTGTTAAACTTTAGTACCACTTTTGTAATATCAAAGGAAAAATTAAATATTTAACAAAAATTAATTACCATGGCTAAAGTATCAATCTATTTGAATTTTCCTGGGACTAGTGAGGAAGCTTTTAATTTTTATAAATCTGTTTTTAAAACGGAATGGTCTGCACCCATTATGCGTATGGGCGATATGCCTGCTCCTGAGGGAATGCCAGCCTTATCTAAGGAGGATAAAAACAAAGTAATGCATGTCGCTTTGCCTACACTGGCGGGTGTGGAAATAATGGGAACGGATACTTTAGAAAGCATGGGACATTCTACGGTAATTGGAAACAACACTACTATTAGTCTTGAACCTGATTCAAGAGAGGAAACAGAAAGGTTATTCAAGTTACTTTCACAAGGTTCAACAGAAACAGCACCTTTGGCAGATCAGTTTTGGGGTGCACTTTGGGGATGTTGTCTAGATAAATACGGAATTCGCTGGATGTTCAACTTTCCTTTGAAAAAGTAAACAATTGCATCGATGCATATGTCCATTCTGAATGCAATTTATCCTTGCAGGAAAGATTCACAAAGGCACAGGTTTTTAAGAAAATTGGAAACCGATTTTGCATGGAAAGGACTCCTCAAATTGAGAAAATAAGAAAAGGTATAGGCAAAGCATTGGAGGCAAAACTTAATAAAATTTACACTCCTTCTTCCCGGTTTGATGAGAAATTTAAAGGCAATTCA
>JACMRH010000288.1 GCA_014376535.1 Cytophagales bacterium
ATAAAAATTTCGGCTAATCAGTTAAAAATAAAAATAAATTTAAGAAATATGAGAATAACCCTGATAATTGCCCTGTTTGCGAGCTTTTTCAACGTATATGCACAGTCCGTTTCTGTTGCTACCGGTGGCTCTAGTGTTGATGTAAATGTTAATTCAGTTCAATCTGGTAAATTATATTACATTTTGAGTAAAACAACTGTGCCATCCTTCACCGCTCAACAAATTAAAGATTTGTCTATTAGCGGATCAGCTAATATCCTAAGCAAGGGCAAAGTGATAATAGGTGGACAGGATGTAAACCAATCGCTTGTACAAACCATTACTGGATTGCAAGCCAACAATAATTTCTTTGTCTATACTTCATTTGAGCCTGAAAATGGATCCGTTGCTAACGCAAAAGAAACTGCCATCAAAACATCAGAAAGATTTCAGAAAGCAAGCTACAATTCTCAAATCCCAGCTTTAAACAATAAAAACCTTGAGTATCTAATCTATAAAACAGAGTCTTACTTGAAGGATGCGTCAAATAAAAACTTTCCTGTTTTGTTCTTTTTCCATGGAGATGGAGAAAAAAGGACTGGTACTAATACAATTGATTTATTAAAAGTTAGCCCGGGACTTACAAAACTTATTCAGGATGGTAGAAATGTAGATTTTTTAGTTGTATCTGTTCAAATGCCTGTGTCTTTAACATGGATCACTGCTGGTTGGTTAAATGAATTAGTTGAAAAAGTAAAAGCTACTAATAGAATTGACGGGGATAAAATTTACGTTTCAGGTTACAGTGGTGGTGGAGGTGGCATGTACCACTTAACGGCAACTCAACCTGAAAAAATCGCAGCATTTGTTCCTGTAGCTGGTGTGAATAGTTTTTGGGTAGATAAAACCATGAGTTATAGTAATCTAAAAAACATACCTGAATGGGCCTTTCATGGTCAAAATGATAATACTGTTACTATAAACAACATGAATGAGCCAATTCGCCAGGTTGGTTTATTGACTCCAGCATCAGCTGTTTCAGCCATCACCACAATTTATACTGATTCAAAAGGTGGCCATGGTTCGATCCCATTTTATGCTTACAACACTGAAGAACTTTATTCATGGTTAATCAGCAAAAGTAAATTATCAGCAACCAATACTGCTCCGGTTATTTCTGCTGCACCTTCATTAGCTGCTTCTACAGGAAGTTCTATCGTTATCAATGCAGGTGCTAGTGATTCAAATGGAATTATCGCTTATGATTGGATTAAAACTTCTGGCCCTGATATTACTATGGAAGGAAAAAATTCAGCCAATGTTGAATTGAAAAATCTATCAGCAGGTACCTATACTTTTCACCTACTTGTTACTGACGGATTAAAATCTACCTCTTTTAAAAATATCACTTTGTTAGTTACCGGATCAGGAATTGCTGCTAATGTTGCCCCAACTGTTTCTGCAGGTACTGATAAAAACATAATTTCCCCTTTAACAGGATTAACAATAAATGGAACAGCAAGTGATGTCGATGGAAGTATTTCTTCTTACAACTGGACACAAACAGATGGTCCAAATTTATGTATTCTGAATGGCTCTCAAACTAAGGATTTACAAGCAACTGGTTTGGTCATTGGCAAATACACTTTCAGACTTTCAGTGAAGGACAATGCTGGTGCAAGTCAATCTGATGACATGGTAGTAAATGTTACATCAACTGTAGTGACTACATCTATTATAATACCTTCGGGAGATTATGCAATATCATTTCCTGAAGGTTTGAATATCAACAAATGGAAAAACAAAGCTTTATCTGAATTTTATGCATCTACAATTAAATTGCAGGTTCAGGCCAATGATTCTAAAAATGTAAGTTCTGTAGAATATACTTTGAATGGTGTAACTTCTAAAGACCAATGGGCTGATAAAGACGCAGTGAATGGCAAGTTTAATTATCAATATTCTTTTTATGCTTTAGCTACAGGAAGTTATACTGTTCAAATAACTGTAAATGAAAATTCTGGTAACAAAATCACTTCTGAAGTAAGCTTCACGATTTCTTCTGCAGGTCAGGCAAGAATGGATGATTCTAACGAGCAGCTTATATCAGTAAACAATACTTATCAGGTTTATACTTTAAACGGTTTAGTAGTAAAAGAAGGTCAAGGCCAATTGGATACAAACACTTTGGCCCAAGGCATTTACATCGTAAAATCGGGTAACGAAACAAAACGGATTTTAGTAGACTAGTTTTTTAACTTGTTTATATGAAAAAAATGAACGTAAATAGTGGTTTGATATTCAATCAAACCACTATATGTTCAAACACCTCGTTTTGATGCGCCATGCCAAGTCGGATTGGTCTGTTTCTGGTCAAAAAGATTTTGATAGAGAGCTCAATCCAAGAGGGAACAGGGATGCTCCAAGAATGGGAGGCAGGCTGGTTCAGGAAAAGAGTTTTAATCCAGATTTGGTAATTGCCAGTCCAGCGGTAAGAACTTCTAATACTGCTAAGTACGTTTGTGAACAATTAAAATTTCCTGAAGACAAAATAGTTTTTGAACCAGAAATCTATGAAGGTTCTGTTAGAAATTTATTAAAAGTTGTCAATTCAATTGACGATTCATATAACACCATATTACTTGTGGGCCACAATCCCGGGATTAGTTACCTGGCAGAATATATTACCAAACAGGAAATAGGTGAACTTCCTACTTCAGGCATAGTTTCAATCCATTTTGAATTTGATTCATGGTCTTTAATATCTGAAGGAACCGGGAAATTAGAGTGGTTTATATATCCAAAAGATGCCGATGTTGAGTCGGAATAGAACAATTCTATCTTTTTGGCTTAGTTTCCGTATGAATTAAAAAAAACTCTTATGGTTTCATCCAGCCTGCATGATCTTCTCGAACATTTAAAAACCAAGGAAGAACAAGTAAAATTAGGTGGAGGTCAGAAAAAAATTGACCAGCAACACGAACAGGGCAAACTTACAGCCCGCGAAAGAATTACGAAACTAATTGATCCTGAAACACAAACCCTTGAAATAGGGGCTTTTGTGGGGGATGAAATGTATGAAGAATTTGGTGGTTGCCCTTCAGCAGGTGTTGTTGTGGTAATCGGATACATTCATTCAAGAATATGTGTTATCGTGGCTAATGATGCTACGGTTAAAGCCGGTGCCTGGTTCCCCATAACTGCTAAGAAAAATTTACGGGCACAGGAAATAGCCATGGAAAATAACATTCCAATTATTTACCTGGTTGATAGTGCAGGAATATTTTTACCTCTCCAGGACGAAGTTTTTGCAGATAAAGAACATTTTGGTAGAATTTTTAGAAACAATGCACACATGTCAGCAATGGGAATTGTGCAAATTTCTGCTATCATGGGCAGTTGTGTGGCTGGTGGTGCTTATCTGCCTATCATGTCAGACGAGGCTATGATTGTCGAGAAAACCGGCTCAGTATTCTTGGCAGGTTCATATCTGGTAAAAGCTGCTATAGGTGAAGATGTTGACAATGAAACTCTTGGTGGCGCTATAACCCATTGTGATATTTCAGGAGTAACAGACTACCGCTTTCCGGACGATACTGCTTGCCTTGAAGCAATCAGAAGAATGGTTGGCAAAATAGGAGCGAAGCCTAAAATAGGTTTCAACAGAGAGAAATCTATACAACCTTTACTAAAACAAGAAGAAATCTACACAATACTTCCTGCAGATAGGGTCAAACCATACGACATGAGAGAAATCATCATGCGCTTGGTTGATAATTCTGAATTGGATGAATACAAAAAAACGTACGGCCAAACGATTATCTGTGGTTTGGCGAGGATTGACGGCTGGGCTATAGGAATTGTAGCTAACCAAAGAAAAACTGTTAAAAATGGTAAGAATGAAATGCAGATGGGCGGCGTAATTTATTCTGATTCAGCAGATAAGGCTACCCGCTTTATCATGAATTGTAACCAGAAAAAAATTCCGCTCCTATTTTTGCATGACGTGACAGGATTTATGGTTGGAAGCCGTTCTGAACAAGGCGGTATTATTAAAGACGGCGCTAAAATGGTAAATGTTGTGGCAAATTCTGTTGTTCCTAAGTTTACTGTTGTGGTAGGAAATTCTTATGGTGCCGGAAATTATGCCATGTGCGGAAAAGCTTATGATCCTAAACTTATGTTGGCCTGGCCTACTGCCCGTATTGGGGTGATGAGCGGAAACTCTGCTTCATCCACTCTTTTACAAATTAAGGTAGCTTCTATGAAGGCCAAAGGAAAAGTGCTGACCAAGGAAGAAGAAGAAGCATTAAAAGATCAGATAAAAGAAAAATACGAGAAAGAATTATCTCCTTATTATGCAGCTTCCCGCCTCTGGGTGGATGCCATTATTGATCCTTTAGATACCAGAAAATGGATCAGTATGGGAATAGAGAGTGCTGACAACACCCTGTCAATCAATAAGTTTAATCCAGGTGTTTTACAGGTCTGATGCTACTTAAAATCTGCCTGCTCTTATTTCCGTTTTATCTATTCTCTCAGGAGATTACAAAGGAGCTTTATGGGAATGGAGCATTAAAATCTGTAGGCATTTTAGAAAACGGCAAAAAAGAAAAATCCTGGAAATACTATTTTCCCAATGGGACTTTAAATGCTGAGTTCTATTACAAAAGTGACGTTCCTGATGGGCAGATTAAGTATTACAACCTTCAAGGTAATCTATTAACTACTGAAACATGGGCTAATGGAAACATGAACGGCCCATATCAGGTTTTTTCTCCTCAGGGACAGGTTTTATCGAGAGGGAACTTTCAAAACGGTTTGCAGGAAGGAGAATGGAAAATTTATTATCCTAACGGAAAAATTCATAAACAAGGTGAATATAGCAAAAGCCTTCAGCAAGGCTCATGGAAAATCTGGAATGAAAATGGAGTACTAATTGAAGAAAGCACTATAAAAAAAGATGTTTTGGAAGGCCCTGCTAAATTTTACCGTAGTGATGGAAGCCTTGAATTTGAAGGGAATTATGAAAATGGAGTAATGAAAGGAGAGTGGAAGACTTTCAATAAAAAAGGGAAGTTGGTGAAAGTTAAAAAGTATTGATTCCAAAATGAAGGTTAAGCATTTTTTATTAATAGCAATTCTATTTTCATGTATGCATAAAACTGAAACAAAAAAAGTTTTAGATTTTGAAATGGAGACTAAATTGAAGAAATAAGTTTGAATTTTTTTTAAATAAGGTCAATGAACCGGTAAACTTAAATTTAAAACAAGGTTACCTATTTCAAGAATACAGAATTATTTTAAACTGTTATCCACCAACTAAATTTATTTTTAGAATTAAATATGTTGGGAATAGAGATTCCACCACTTTACTATTTAAGTATATAAGTATAAAGGACACGA
The DNA here is from genome assembly GCA_014376535.1 of Cytophagales bacterium. Taxonomy (GTDB): domain Bacteria; phylum Bacteroidota; class Bacteroidia; order Cytophagales; family UBA9547; genus UBA9547. The sequence continues at coordinate 5,386 of JACMRH010000288.1, forward strand.
ATATTCTACTTCAAAAAAGAATAATTGTGAGTTATGATGATTTTGAAAAAATTAAACGACTAGTTATTGGATCTCATTTTTGGAGTGCAGCAAAGTATGATTACGATTCCAAACAATCATGTGCAGATGGTTGTAACATTATTTTAGAAGGAAAACGAGATACAATCGAAGATCATAAATTGAGGTCTTACAATAAGATTAATCGCAGTTGTATATCAGAGAATTGTGCCTACAGTTCAATTTTAGAGAAACTAAAGAATCTTTCTAAAATTAATTGGAATTAAGTCAATCAAATCGATAAAGAGCTTGAGTTGAAGTTTAAGAAATCTAATTAAAACTGTAGTATCAAAAATCTGCTTAATAAAACAAAAGGCCTCCCAAATTATTGGAAGGCCTTTTGAAGTAAGCTTAACTATAAACTATTTTTTGTCTTTGTCATTTTTGTCTACTATTTCTTCAGCAGCTTCAGCCATTTGTAAATGATGCTCTAATGTTGACAATTTACCAGCAGCCCAGGCTCTAACTTCAGGATCATTTCCTTTCTCTGCTTCCTTTTTGAAATCTGAAATATCATCTTTGTGGTCTTTCACCATAAATTCTGTGTAAGCATCATCGAAGTCATTCCCTTTTTTCTTAGCAAGATCTTCATATTTGTCCTTAGCGTCATCGCTAAGATCAGCTGGCAAAGAAATATTCTTTTTGGCAGCTAATTCTTTTAATTCTTCATTTGCTTTTCCGTGATCTTTCACCATAAGCTTAGCGAATTCTTTTACTTTCGCAGAAGAACCATTTTTAAGAGCCAATTCTCCTAATCTTACTTCCATTAAACCACCATCAGCAGCTGCTACAGCGAATTTTGTATCATCTTCAATGTTAGTAGAATCGAATTTTTCATCGTTCATGTCTTTTGCTACCTCTTTGCTGTCTTTGTTGTCATTGTTAGTGTCTGCAGTATGATCAGCATCTTTTGAGCAAGAAGCGGCCATAAAAATAGTTCCGATAAGGGCAAAGTTTAAAGCAATACGTTTCATAAAATAGATTTAGTGATTAATGAACACAGATTCTTAAAAAATCATGCCTGATGCTTGAATTAATTCATTGCGGTAATAATTTTATGTTAATCTGACATATAAAAATCCTATGTTCTAAACTTTGCTAATTCTTTTCAACCAATTCCTTGATTTTATTCAATACCTGCGCCCAATTAGCATCGGAGTGTTTTTTAGTCTCTTCTTTGGCAATATTGTCTTGTGTTATAGTGAGTAGAACCTGGTCGCCGTCCTGTTCCAGGTCATAGGTAATATGAGCATAATTCTGGGGTAAATCTTCCAGGCCCGACATAGAACTCCAATATGTATACCTTACTTGTTTTTCATGCGCTACATGAAGCACTGTGCCCTTATCTTCATATTTTTTTCCTTCCCATTCACCAACAAATTTTATGGGGCTACCTTCTTTCCAATCAGTAATAGTGTCTGTGCCATATAACCACTCCTTAATGATGGATGGATTGGTAAGTGCATTCCAAACTGTTCCAGGATTTGATTTTAAAGAAATTGTCTTTTTTGATATGAGGTTCATTGACATAATCAGGTCTAATTAAATTTATATAAATGTTATTTTCACAATAAAACAAAATATTAAACAATGATTGGCCACTTAGAGATCAAAATTTATAGAACCTGATTTGCGGGTGGTTTCAATGATTTCTTCAATACTGTTCTTTTTGAATTTTCGCATAATATTAAGCCTGTGGGTTTCAATTGTTCTTATACTTATACCATAATTATCGGCTATGTCTTTATTGGAAATACCTAAACCAATTAATCTTAGTATATCCTCTTCTCTCTTTGAAAGTTTAACATTTGTTGAGTTCGAAATATCGTCTGAAGAGGTATTTTTTTTTAATTCTTGATATTTTTTTACCAATATATCTGTTACTTCACCTATGAAATAGTATTGCCCATTGTTCACAGCACGGATTGCACTTAAGAAAATTTTATTGCTGGTATCTTTTAATATATATCCTTGAGCGCCCATATCTAAGGCACTGGAAACGTAATCTTCACGGTCGTAAAGACTGAAAAATATCAGTTTTGATTTCGAGTTGGGTTTTAAAATTGATTTGGTAGCATCTAAACCACTAATACCCGGCATTCTGATGTCCATAATGATAACATCTGGTTCTATTGTGTTTAGCAATTGAATAGCCTCCTCTCCACTGGCTGCTTCTCCAATAACTGTCATATCTGTTTCAGAATTAATAAGTTGTTTTACTCCGTTCCTGAATATTTCATGGTCATCTACCAGGAACAACTTAATCTTGTTCATATTAATATTGGTAACTCTAGTTGCAAAATAGTTCCTTTTCCTATTTCAGATGTAATATTGAGTACTCCTCCTAATAGTTCAGCTCTTTCTTTCATGTTGCGGAGACCGTTTGATTTTATAATGAATTCTTTTGAGTACACACTGTTTTCATCGTAAAAGAAACCTTTTCCATTGTCTTCCACGATCAAATTAAAATATTGCTCGTCATGGTCTATTTGTATAAAAACCCTGGAAGCTTGAGAGTGCTTTGTGATATTGTTCATTGCTTCCTGTAAAATCCTAAAAACCCCAATTTCAATTTCTCTGGGCAAATTTCCTGTAATTGATTCTTCCAAATCAAATGAAATAGAGGGATTTATTTCTTTGCAAATCTTAATAAGTTCTTTTATAGCAGCACTTAAACCAAAATCTTCCAACACACTTGGAAGTAAGTCAGAACATATTCTTTTAGTTTCGTTGATGATGGTTTTTAACATGTCATGAACATGAGAGATCTCTCCATTGAGATGAGGATTTTTAGATTCTATAATTTCTACTTTCATCCTCATACTTGTAAGCATTTGTCCGATGCCGTCATGAATCTCAGCAGCCACACGTTTTCTTTCCTTTTCCTGGCCATTGATCATGGAATAAGATTTGATCTTTCTTTCAGAATCCTGCCTTCTCAGTTTTTCTTCTGTTAATAATCGAAGTTCTCTTTCTGTATTTTTTCTTTTTGTAATGTCAGTACAAATAACCAGGTACTGATAAAGTTCTCCTTTATAGTCAATTAGAGGCATTAAAGTGACATCAAGCCAGAAACCAGTACCATCAGAAGCATGGTCAAAAATCTCCCCCTGCCAAAACTCTCTTTTTCTGGTAGGGTCATGTACATGTTCATAAATAATGCTTTCCTTGCCTCCCATATTGTTATAAAAAAGGGGTTTATCTCTTAATTCGGACATGGTATAGCGAGTTACATGGCAATATTTTTCGTTAGCATATATTATTTTACATTCCTTGTCTGTTTTAACCAGATAATTGGCCTTTTCCAATGCAAAAGTCAAGTCTCGTAGTTCTATATGAGACTTTTCAAGTGTGGAATTGGCTTCTTTAATCTGGTCTGCCAGTGTTTTAGAAGTCACCTCAGAATCAATCAAACCTTTTATTACATGTTTAATTTTTACAGATAGAGGATAAAAAATAAACATTGCTTCGAGGCCGAGTGTGAATATTACAAAGCCAAGAAGTATGTATTCAATTTCTTTTAAAGTTGAAACCCTTCCCCTTGAAAACCTGTCGTAATCAAACACTATCAGTTCCATACCTAACATGTAAGCTTTTTCATTGGCAAGGATCTTTCTTACAAAGGGTTGAATATTCAAAGAATCCAATGGTTTTGAGCTATATAATTCTTTTACCATGTCATTCGATGCTTCTGATATTTCCTGGTATGGGGCTTTAATTATATTAAACATTTGCTCCATTTCTTCCCTGTCATTGGCAGGAAGATTCAGAAAATCGCTACCTGTTGTGAGGCCGATATGTGATTTTTGCCATTGTCGAAGGGAGTTTATGAAATCTTTCCTGTTTGTTTCTATATCCCTTCCACTTTCCAGGAGCAATGCTGTTTTACTTAAAGTCTGACTATAGGTCCGGAGTTTGGCAGCGAAGTTTATCACATGAGAATCGTCAATTTGGTTACTTAGGTATTTCTGAATCAATACCTGACTCATGATCGTGATAAATGCGATGATAGTAAGGGCAACCGCATACATTAAAGTGAAGTATTTAAAAGTATGTTGTTCCTGGCCCAGATCCTCTAGTTTCCTGTTTGAAAAGAACATTGCATTATTATTAAGGTTTAAGTATAACAATATAAGCAGAAAACTTACCTGATCTGGATTATTAAGTTTTTCATTGATAAATTACGTACGTTTTTAAGGAGTTTTGTTAGAATTGATGTTAATAAAAGAAGAGATTTCGGAGTTAGAGATTGAATTAGTCCGTAACAGATCAGTTTTAATCACATCCAGGGTTTTTAAGCCCCTTAAGGTATTTCAATTAAAAAAGGAAACTGCTTGCCAGGTGGTATTTTCAAATTATGGAGGGGGCTTTGTTGAAGGCGATAAAGTGCAGCTAAATATTCTGTGTGGTGTTGATACGAAAACGATATTTTCGACACAGGCAAACACCAGGGTTTATAAATCAGTTGCTGGTTTGACAACTAGCCAGCATATTAAAGGAAAAATAGGAGAGAGGGCATTAACTGTTTTTCTTGGGGATCCATTAGTACCTCAAAAAGATAGCATTTTTGAGCAAAAAATAGAGTGGCATATACAAAAGGATTCAGTTCTAATGTATGTAGATTGGTTTGAAGCAGGCAGAATACTTAACAATGAGAGATTTGAATTTCATTCTTACTTTACAGAATTTAAGGTCCTTCAGGATAATATTCCTTTGGTTTGGGACAGGTTTAAGATTGAACCTTCTAATACAAATATTAATTCGCCTGGGGCATTCTTGAACCACAGTAGTTACTTGAATATTTTCCTGGTTGGAAATGAGAACTTACAAACAATAAAAACGCTAGAGGCCCATCTTAGATTTCTCGCCAGCAAATTTTTTCAAGAGGAAAAGCCCTTGCAGCTTAATGAAGTGGAGTTGTTGGGAGCAGTAGTTAAAATAAACGAATCTGTATTTTTAGTCCGTTGTTCGGCACGAAACAATGAAACATTGCATGCTTTTGTAAAAGAGCTTTCTATAGTTCTCGAAGATAAAAATTTGTTAGGTTTTAATCCTTTGGGAAGGAAGTTTTAAGAAATTGACTTCATCTGATTATTACAAACGCAATTCATGTTCATGTCTATTTGCTATACACTATATTTTTACCTTTAAGATTAAGTGATGGATTCTGTTTCCATTTTTCTGGTTCATGTTCATGGTTTAATCCCAAAGCATGCGCCCTTGCGTGTAAAATGTGGTCAATAATTATTTCAATCCCAAAGGAATCAGTCGCCCTTGCAAATACAAATGGGCCTTCGCCACGCATTTTTTTTGTATCTCTTTCCATTACTTCCAGGCTGGCATTTACTAAAGGTGCCAAGTCGATTTTATTTATAACCAGAAGATCAGATTGGGTTATTCCTGGCCCTCCTTTTCTTGGGATTTTTTCTCCTCCGGAAACATCAATCACATAAACAGAAAAATCTGCCAGTTCCCTGCTAAAATGGGCTGCAAGATTGTCTCCTCCACTTTCTACAAACAATAACTCAACCTCTGGATGCCTTTCCATTAATTTTTCAAGTGCGTAAATATTCTGGGATACATCTTCCCGGATTGCAGCATGAGGACAGCCACCAGTTTCAACGCCTATAATCCTGTCAGACGTTAAGGCCTCATTTCTAATTAAGAATTCTGCGTCTTCGCTGGTAAAAATATCATTTGTCACGACTGCAATATTCATTTTATCACGCAATGCAAGGCAAAGCTGAAGTAACCAGGCTGTTTTACCTGTTCCAACCGGGCCACCGATACCAACTGTAAATGCACGTTTCGTGTAATCTCTTTTTTCACTTACTAATTCCCTGTGATGAAAGTGCCCTGGTGATTCCCAGTGGTCAAGGTGGCGGAATGGTTTGTTCATTGTTTTAGGTTATGGGTGATGGCTGTTGGCCATTAGCTATTATTCATTAGCTTAATTCTGGAACAGCTTTGAATAAACTTTCTCGTGTTTTAATTGTGAAATTTCCATTAAATAAGCCGATTTATATGCTTCGTGAAATGGGATTGGTATATAAGTTTCTATTCTGTTGCTGAAATTTTTCAGCAAGAAATGTAATTCTGCATGCGCCCTAGCCGGACCTGCAATACCAAGACGGATTAGGGCACTTATCTGGTCACGAATTGCCATGTAAAAGAACAGGTTTAAGGCTTTTTGGAGTTGAATATTTACCAGTTGCATTGTGCAGGCAAAAACTACTGGAAATACATATTGTATCTTTTCTTCTAAAAAAACCATGTCTAATTGTTCTAGTAAAATAGACTGGTTTAACTGTTTGCATATTTTCATCCAGTTTTTTCCTATTACCAGGTTGGCTTTCATAACCTGAGGGTTTAGAAGCATTGATTCATAGCCTTCCGTTATCTCTTTAAGAATTGTAGGATTGCTGGTAGTAAGGTCAAGATTATATGCTGAAGAAATGAAGGCAAAATCAAAAGAGATTAGTTGTTCTGAATAAGTGATGAGATATTGTCTGAGAGCATAATGATCATTGAAAAACCCATGTTTGGTAGCTGATTCCAGCCCGTAAGAATAGGCAAATCCACCAACCGGGAAAGCGGAGTCTCCCATTTGTAACATGAGCAATATGTTTTCTTCAGTTATCAGTGAACAGTTGACGATTAACAGTGGAACATCTTGATACTTGATAATTACTAAAACAGGGAGTAGAGCTGCGCTAACGGCAATTTTGTTGCCGGTTTGCAGGTAAGCCAGACTCCATCAATCGTGACTTTGTATGTTTCAGGATCTACTTTGATGTTTGGAAGGTAGTCATTCAGTTTCATGTCTTTTTTGCTGATGTTTCTACACGAAGAAACAGGTGCAAGTCGTTTCTTTAGTCCATATTTTTCAACAGTTTCTTTTGAATAAGCTGATATCAATGAAAATGAGTTTACTGAGGATGCCTGGCCGAGAGCCCCAAACATAGGCCTTGAAAAACTCGGTTGGGGTGTTGGGATTGAAGCATTTGGGTCTCCCATTTGCGCTTGGACGATTACCCCTCCCTTTAATATCATTTCAGGTTTTATACCAAAGAACTGAGGTTTCCAAAGAACCAGGTCTGCCAGTTTGCCTACTTCAAGAGAACCAATTAAATGACTGCAACCATGTGCTACCGCAGGATTTATCGTGTATTTGGCTATATACCGCTTTACCCGGAAGTTGTCAGATTCTGTTTGCTTGTCTTCAGGTAGAAAGCCCCTTTGATCTTTCATTTTGTGTGCCGTTTGCCACGTTCTTGTAATGACTTCCCCAACTCTTCCCATTGCCTGCGAATCTGATGAAATCATAGATATAGCACCCAAGTCATGCAAAATATCTTCAGCTGCAATTGTTTCACCGCGAATTCTGCTTTCAGCAAAAGCAACATCTTCCGGAATATTTTTATCCAGGTGATGGCATACCATCAACATATCTAAATGTTCATCTATGGTATTGACTGTAAAAGGGCGTGTTGGATTTGTAGACGAGGGCAGGACATTTTCATCTCCGCAAAGGACGATAATGTCTGGTGCATGTCCACCTCCTGCGCCTTCTGTGTGGTAAGTGTGAATTGTCCTTCCTTTGAACGCTGCCCTGCTGGTTTCCACAAATCCGCTTTCATTCAGGGTATCGGTGTGTATGCAAACCTGAACATCCAGTTTTTCTGCCACCGAAAGACAATTATCTATAGTAGCAGGAGTTGATCCCCAGTCTTCATGCAATTTTAAGCCTATTGCTCCTGCTTTTATCTGTGCTTCCAGTTCTATAGGATGAGAAGTATTTCCCTTCCCAAGAAAACCAAAATTCATTGGAAAACTATCAGTGGCTTTCAACATCATTTCAAGGTAAAATGCCCCGGAAGTGCAGGTAGTGGCATTTGTTCCCGTTGCGGGCCCGGTTCCTCCTCCAATAAAAGTAGTTATGCCTGATGCAAGGGCTTCATTCATTTGCTGCGGACAAATAAAATGAATGTGACAATCAATCCCACCAGCAGTTACTATTGAGCCTTCTCCAGAAATGACTTCTGTACCAGCCCCGACAATCATATGAGGATGTACACCAGGCATTATATGTGGGTTTCCACCTTTACCTATTGCTTTGATATTGCCGTTTTTGATTCCAATATCTGCTTTGTAAATACCGGTATAATCTATAATTAAGGCATTTGTAATAATCAGGTCCAAAACCTCGTCAGGGTGAAATCCGGAAGCCTGACCCATTCCGTCACGAAGTACTTTTCCTCCCCCAAAAAGACATTCTTCACCATAAACAGTAAAGTCTTTTTCTACCTGAATGATTAAATTTGTATCACCCAAACGAAGTTTATCCCCGGTCGTGAGACCATACATTTCAGCGTAATTGGTTTTAGAGATTTTGTAAGACATAGTATTCAGTACTTAGTATTGAGTATTAAGACTGCTGCATTTTATATTCGTCAGCGTATTTATTGGCCCCGATTCCATATGTATAAATCAATTTCGTTTATGTAATTGTGATTTCGTTCTGTCATATGTCTATTTCGTTCATGTATCAATCGATTTCGGAGGTGTAAATATTGATTTCGTGTATTTAAATATCAATTTCGCTTTCTCATATATTGATTTCGTTCATGTATAAAATGGTTTCTATGTTGCAAATGCTGATTTCGTTCATTCAAATGTTGATTTCGCAGTGATAAATGTTGATTTCGTTCATGTACTTATAGTTCCGGCTGATCTTCAAAAGCTGTTACCTATTACCCATATGCCATTTCCCTCAAATAAGCCCCGCTTCCCCCATCCTTCTCGTGATCTCCTCAATGCCTATTTCTTCGATGCTTCCGTTGATCAGGTTATTCCCTCCAAAAACTTTTTTCTCGCCAGCTATTTCTACCAGTTGAACATTCTTTTTCTCACCAGGTTCAAATCTTACAGCAGTTCCTGCTGGAATATTTAGCCTGAAACCAATAGCCTTTACTCTGTCAAAAACAAGTGAGGGATTTGTTTCTACAAAAATGTAGTGAGAACCGACCTGGATAGGGCGGTCTCCTTTGTTTACTACGTCTAATGTGATGGTTTTTCTTCCTTCATTTAAGACCACATCTCCAACTGGAATTATTTTTTCTCCTGGACTTTCATTGATAACATTGTCTACCTGAAAGGAGACGGGCTGTTTAGTTAATCCAGAACCATATAGAGCCAGGCCATTTTTAAGTAATTGGGAGCAAATAGGATCGTGAACAGTAACCAGTTTTGTTCCATCAGGAAATGTACCCTCTATCTGTACATCGTGGATCATTTCAGGAACGCCAGGCATTACATCATCAATTGATAATATTTTTTTGCCCTTATCCATGAGTTCAGCAACACTTTCTCCTTCCCGTATAAATTCAAGTAATTGGGCAGCAATCAAAGCGATAGATTCAGGATAATTTAACTTTAATCCTCGGGCATACCGTTTCTGGGCCAGAAAACCGGCATTGTGGAGCATTAGTTTTTCGATATCCTTGGGTGTGAGGTGCATAGGTTAGTTAAGAGTTAAGAGTCAATAGTTAATAGTTTCTGGGACTTCTCCTAGCTTTATGGTTGTAGCAACAGTTCATAACTACTATTAACTGTTAACTATAGACTATTAACTAAACAGATAGATATTTACTGACAGTAGAATGGTCCATTGTTTCTTTGCTGCCTTCCATAACCATTTTTCCTCTGTCCATAAAATAATAGTAATCTGTAACCTGCTTGGCAAAGTCTATTTTTTGTTCTACTAACAAGATAGAAATTCCTTTTTCTTTTACCAATCTTTTCAATACCTGTGCAATATCCTGTGCTATTGAAGGTTGGATTCCTTCAGTAGGCTCATCTAAAAGAATAAGTTTTGGATTGCTAACTAGAATTCTGCCTATTGCAAGTTGTTGTTGTTGTCCACCGCTGAGGTTTCCTCCAAGTCGCTTTTTGAAATCTTTCAGGATAGGAAAAAGGTCGTAGATTTCCTCCTCCGGAAATTTTGCTTTTTTGTCTGTTACAGCTTCCATGCCCAGCTTCAGGTTTTCGAAAACGGTCAGTTTGGGAATGATTTCTCTTCCCTGAGGAATATATCCCATTCCTTTCCAGGCTTTTTTGTAAGGAGGAAGTTTCGAAATTTCCTCATCGTAAAGTTTCAGGCTGCCGGCCTTAACATTTACCAGGCCCATAATGGTTTTCAAAAGGGTAGATTTCCCCACACCATTTCTTCCCATAATAGTAGTGGCCGATCCTTTTTTTACCTGAAAATCCACTCCCCAAAGTATAGTGCTTTGTCCGTAAGCAGCCTGGAGGTTAGTGGCTGTTAGTATGTTCTCCATAAGTCTTTTAATTATGAATTATAATTGATGAATTATAATTGGATTAACTAAACATTCATCAATCATAATTTATCGTTCATCATTTTTAAATCTCCAGCTGCGCATTGCTCCTGCCCAAATAACTGTCTATCACTCTCTGATCGTTTCTTACTCCTTCAAATGTGTCTTCAGTAAGTAATTTTCCACGTACAAAAACTGCTACTGTTCCTTTGGCAATTTGCTTTACAAAGTTCATGTCGTGTTCTATAACCAATACACTGTGCTCTTTGGAAAGGTCAAGTAATAGCTGGCCGGTTTTTTCAGTTTCCTTGTCAGACATACCTGCTGCTGGTTCGTCAATCAACATCATTTTCGGATCCTGAAGAATTACGATTCCTATTTCAAGCCATTGCTTTTGGCCATGAGATAAGGCGCCGGCAATTTTGTCAAGCTCATCTTTTAAACCGATCCGGTCAGCAACTGCCACAATTTTATCGTACATCTCGCCTGTCATTTTGAACATGATGGACCGCATAAAACCTTTGGGCATTTTTACTGCGAGCAACAAATTATCGAATACAGTGATGCTTGGAAAAATGGATGGTTTCTGAAATTTCCTTGCTATTCCCAGGTCGGCTATCTCTACTTCTTTCTTTCCAACTAGTTCATTTCCGTTAAAATTGATGCTTCCCCGCAGTGGTTTTGTTTTACCGCAAAGCATGTCCATAAAAGTAGATTTTCCGGCTCCATTGGGACCGATGATAACTTTTAATTCTTTATCGGCAAGAGAGAAGTCCTGCAAATCAGAGGCAATCACGCCTCCAAATGATACGAAAAGATCTTTTACAGTCAGTAACATAGTAGTTATAAGTTAATAGTGAACAGTTAATAGTTCTTTAACTGCCAAGTCCATTTTATTAATGTTGAGTTGTAAGGTCTTTTGAATTAAGTTCGAATAAGCCCATAAAACCTTTTTGAAAGAATAAAACTGTTAGAATGAACAAAATACCCAAAATATAAAGCCAGGAACCAGGAAACATACTGGTGCAGATACTGTAAATAAAATTGACCAGCAATGCCCCAACTATGGCACCTTTAAGTTTTCCCCTTCCTCCCAATGCCACCCACATAACCATTTCTACAGAGGAAGTTACATCCATAAGGCCGGGAGTAATAATACCAGTTTGGGGAACATACAATATACCACCTATAGCTGCAAGAATAGATGCCAGGACAAAAATGGCCAGTTTATAATCTTTCACATGGTAAGCAGTAAAACCAACTCTGGATTCACTGTCGCGGATGGCAGTCAGGACTTTCCCGAATTTAGATTTGACAAGTTTATAGCAAAGGAAATATGTTACGATTAAAACCGTAAGCGAAATCATGTACAAAGAGAGTTTCACATTGGCATGTGTTAAATTAAAACCAAGAAGAACTTTGAAGTCAGTTAGTCCGTTTGTTCCACCCAACATGGTTTCATTCCGAAGAAAAATAAGCCACATAGCCAGGGCGAGAGCCTGAGTGATGATGGCAAAATAAACTCCCTTTAAACGGCTCCGAAAAACAAAATACCCGAATATGCCTGATAAAAGTGCCGGAACCAGTAAAGCAAAAAAGATAGAAGGAACAAAACTATGGAAAGCTTCCCAGAACCATGGCAGTTTCTCAACACCGTTCCAAACCATAAAATCCGGGATTGCAGCACCATAATTTCCCTTTCCGCTTGCAGATAAAAGCATGTGCATCGCAATGGAATATCCGCCTAAACAAAAGAAAAAAGCCTGACACATGGAAAGAATGCCGGTATAACCCCAGATCAGGTCGATACCTATTGCAGCAATAGCAAAACAAAAGTACCTTCCCCAAAGCGAAATTGTATTGGGTGAAACAAACCCGAGCAAATTTCCTACAGGAAGAAAAACTACCAACATTATTCCCAAACCAATAAAAGTGAACTTCTCGTACTTGTTTTCAAACATTGTGCTTTCCATATAGTATCAAGTATTTAGTATCAAGTATCAAGACTTCCAAACAATAGCGGGCTAACTCACAACGCACAACACGCCACTAATCCTCTGCCGACCTGCCCTTATCCGGAAACAATCCTTTGGGTTTGAACTGGAGAAACAGGATAATCATAGCTAGGATGAATACTTTTCCAAATACGGCTTCAAAAGGCAATTCCAAGGCTTTAGTAAGAATTCCTATGCTTAATCCGGAAAATATGGTTCCTGCCAGTTTTCCAACTCCTCCTGATACCACAACCAGAAAGGAATCTACAATGTAGGTTTGTCCCATGTCGGGCACTACATTTCCGATCAGCGTAATGGCACAACCGGCCATTCCTGCTAAACCTGATCCGATAAAGAAAGTAAGGGCGTCAACTTTCCTGGTTTCTACTCCAAGGCAGGAACTCATGTTTCTATTTTGTGTAACTGCCCTTATTTTTAATCCTGTCCTTGATTTAAACAGCATATAATAAACTCCGGCAAGGGTGATTAAAGTTAGACCGATGATAAATAGCCTGTTATAAGGTAAAACCAAATGTGGAATCGCTTCCCAGCCTCCTGATAAAACTGAAGGGGTTTTTACTGCTGTGAGGTCTCCGAAAATTGTTCTTGCCAGCTGAACCAGAACCAAACTGACACCCCAGGTAGCAAGCAGGCTTTCCAATGGCCTTGAATACAAATGGCGGACTATCAACCGTTCAATAATAAAACCGAAAATGCCGGCAACAATAAAAGATAGTGGAAGGGATATCCAGAAAAAGAGGTCAGATTTTATGCCTAGCAACCCGATAAACAAAGTTTGCATGCAAAAAGTAGTGTAGGCCCCGATCATCATAAATTCACCGTGCGCCATATTGATCACTCCAGCCAGTCCATAGACTATTCCTAATCCCAGAGCAATTAGAACCATGATACTTCCCAGGCTGATTCCGCTGAAAAATGTTTGGATATATTCTGTTATCTGATGCCTGGTGTGCAATGTTTTTCCTTTTTCGGCCGCATAAGCCTTCAGGTCAGAATTTGAAGTCTTTTCTGAAAATTCCACTAAAAAATTGGCAGTATTTGTTCCCCAATTATCAAACAGGCTATCTACATATAATTTGCCTTCGGAAGTTGATTTTGCAGTGTTTAATTGAATACTGTAAACAGATTCTTTTCCAGTCCTCAACACTTCCTCATCTTTTTCCAAAGTGATCGCTTGCTTTAACATGGCCAGGTTTGTTTTGTCAGTCTGATTTTGGAACTGACTATACGAAAGTTTTCTTTTTTCTTTTTCAGGACTAGTCAGGTTCAAAAATGGGAACAGTGGAGAAATAATGAGCCGGTCTGCCCTTCCAAAAACAATTTCCTTCAGATCAGAAGGTCCTTTCGTGATTTTCTGTTGGGTTTGGTCTAGTAGTGGTTTGTTTTCAGGATAAAGGGAATAAATCACGAAGATGTCTTTGTCTTCTGTTACTTTTTCTCCAGTCGTTGCCAGCTTGTTATCAAATATGAATAACCGTTTTTCGTTAATAGCTCCCAGTAGTGGAAAAGCTTTGGGATCTTTTGTTTCAACCAGTTTTTTTAAGGCAGTTAGTTTTACATTCTCATTTACTGAAGTCAACAAGTTTGCATAGTAAGTGATAGAGTCTACCTGAGATTGGGCTGAATGCAGTAACACAAACATGAATCCAATTAAAAGAGCAATATTTTTCCTGCCTCTATTCATCGGGTAAAGATTAAGTGGAGTAAAGTGATTTTTTAACGCTGTCAGGGTAGAGAACCCTGACAGCATTAAAGTGGTCAGGAATAAAATTATTTACTTACTGTATAAGTTCCGCCATGGCTTACATGGTCACAATCTTTATCAGGAGAAGTTAATTTAGACCAGGGTTCCGGAGAAACCAATCCATTTGAACTCCAGATAATATCGAACTGACCGTCAGAACGTATCTCACCAATAAGTACTGGTTTGGCAAGATGATGGTTTTTTGGATCCATTTTCACAAGCCCGCCAGGTGAGTTGAATTCCAATCCATACAGCATTGGCCTAACTTTTTCCACCTCTACTGAACCAGCTTTTTCTACCGCCAATTTCCAAAGATAAACTCCTGTATATGCCCAGCAGATAGGATCATCAGTAACACGCGCTTTGCCACCGGCCAGTTTGTTTTTCTCACAAAAAGCTTTGAAATCTGCAACAAATTTGCTGTTCACATCACTCTTCACAGATTGATAGTAGTTCCATGCTGCAAGGTGCCCTACAAGAAATTCGGTATCCATTGCCCTGAGTTCATCTTCTGCAACTGAATAAGCCATAATAGGACAGGTTGCAGCAGAAAGTCCTTGATTCGCAAATTCCTTATAGAAAGGAACATTTGAATCTCCATTAATTGTAGATAATACGCAGGCTTTTCCACCAGCAGCAAACTTCTTGATTTTTGACACAATAGTTTGATAATCCTGGTGATGAAAAGGAGTGTATTCTTCAATAATGTTTTTTTCAGGAACTCCTTTTGAAAGTAAGAAAGCTTTCAGGATCTTATTGGCAGTTCTTGGAAAAACATAATCTGTTCCTAATAAATAGAATTTCTTATAACCTCCTCCTTTTTCGCTCATAAGATACTCAGCCGAAGGGATTAGCTGCTGGTTGGGCGTAGCACCTGTATAAATAACATTTGCAGAACATTCTTCGCCTTCATACTGTACCGGATAGAACAATAATCCATTGTGTTCCTCAAAAACCGGAAGCACTGATTTTCTTGAAACAGAAGTCCAGCAACCAAATGTGGCAGATACTTTTTTGTCTACAAGAAGCTCTTTCGCTTTTTCAGCAAATAAGTCCCAGTCAGAGGCAGGGTCGACTATAACCGTTTCTATCATTTTTCCACCGAGTATTCCCCCTGATGTATTTATTTCATCTACAGCCATTTGAACTACATCTTTTAGGGAAACTTCAGATATCGCCATTGTTCCGCTTAATGAATGCAAAACACCTATTTTGACAGTTTCACCAGAGGGAGCTGCTGTCGAATCTGTACTTGCTGAAGCATCTTTTTTTTCTGAATTACATGAGCTAAGCCAGGAAGCAAAGCCTGCTATGGCAATGTATTTCAATACTCGTGCGATTGTTGTTGTTTTCTTTTTCATAAAAATTTAAGGTTTAAGAAATTTGATTGATAATAATGTTAATTCCATAAGCTATCGACATTAAAGCCATTGAGCATGAAAGGATGTTTAAATATCCAGGACTTAACTTCCGAAACTTTGTGATAAGGCCTGCAATAATTGACATTCCTATAATTGTTCCTGTCCCAAATAAGAACAAAAACGACAACTGGTCCCATATTCCTGTTTTCTGGCCGGTAAGCAGGATAGCGACAGTGCCGCTTCCTGCCAGGCCATGAACTAAGCCAATATGAAAAAAGTCTGTTTTTCTATTTTCTTTTGTCGGATATGTTTGGTTCAGAAATTTGTAAACTTTCATAATTCCCACATAAACCAGCAGAAAACCTGCCAGAATCTCCAGCGAAAAGCCAGTTGAAATCAATGATGAATTCTTTAGGTTAATCCATACAATAGCTGCTACAATTACAGATACAGTATGTCCTAATCCCCAGCTTGCACCTCTCATCGCTTCATTTAAATAATTACTCTTTTGGAAGTTAACAAGATTACCAACAGTTAAAACATGGTCTGTTTCTATAGAATGACCCATACCAATGATAAAGGGTGCAATTAGGATTTCTGAAATCATCAAATTTGAATAAGGGTGTTTTATGGATTAAAAGAAAAAGAACTGAAGTTGCAACCATGTCTGGCCATATGACTTTGTTTCTGTTTCCATAGGATTAGTAGCAGATATAGTAGTTGCCGATTTAGTTACATAGGACAAGCGCAGATTTGTACCATACCCGTTGAAGAAATAATTCAATCCTCCTCCAAAAACTGTCGAGGAATGGGTTTTATTGAACATATCTGTAGGCACTCCACTTGTTTGTTCTTTTACTGCTGCTGCAGTAAAATTTTCATAACGGATCCAAGGCTGGATTTTAAGAGAGCTGATGTAATAACCTAATTCTCCAAACTGGATAGTTGAATTTGGTATTAGCCGGGTGTATGAAAACTTAGAAACTGTGTCAGTTCCACCTGAAACATATTGGAAGGCAGTGTTTAAAGTGATAGATCCAGGCCCTACAGGAAGGTCAATAAATAAATCCGGTCCAAGATTGACGTAGTTTGCTTGTCCATCCACTCCAAATCCCAAAGAAACCGTTTTCCCTTTACCAAGGTTTGTTCCTGAGTAGTAGAAGTTTCTATCAGCATCCAGGAAATTGTAAACTAACCTGCCAACTGTTCTTAATGGATCGTTTCCATTAAGCCCTCTTCCTAAAAATACTCCAAGTCTATATTCAAGTTTGCTTTTGAACAATAAACCCCTTGTATTGACCCCTACATCCCGTCCAAAGTTGCTTCTTAATGGCTGCCCAACAGGATTAAAGGCAAAAGTATTATAGGCATATTGATAAAAGGTAAAATCATTTGCCATCAATGATGCAGCACCCTGAAGCCCGTTTCTGTTCCCTGATACCAGTTGCGCTCCTGAAATAACCTGGAAACCTTCGGCAAACTTGTGTTCATATTGACAATCCAGCATAATCAGACCCGATTGTTCGTTTTTACCTCCGGGAGTAGACCCGATCGGTTTGGGTAATTCAGTCTCAAGGAAAAAGCTTCCTTTTCTTGAAAGTTGACCTCCAACCATAATCCTTCCCCGATAGAGCATTGCACCACGAACCCAATCTTCAGGTTTTCCATTTGTCGAGGGTGCCGATCCCGGATATCCAACTTGCGCATAAGATGCCATCATGTGCACAATTGCTCCAACCTGTATACTGGGTTTAAATTCCTGGGGTGAATAGGCTGAATCAGCTTTCGTTGAATCTTCTTGTTGAAATGGGATTTCCCTTAATAAATTGGGTTTTGCTTTCTTTTTTGACTTTCCACCTCTGAGGGGATATTCTCCAGCTTCTGTATCGATGGAAAAAACCGAAAGCAATGCTAAAGAGCCAAGTAGGAGTTTTCTTTTCATTTTAATTAAGATTAAGGGTTGTATACGTATGTATATAATACAAGTATATATAATTACTTACGTAATAAAAAGTAGTTTAGTAAAATACTTTTAATGTTATAATAAACTATAAAAATATTAATATATACTTCAGAAATTTGGTACATTATTATAAAAAATATAAAATAAAACTAAAAAAGGTAGAAATGATTACAGATAAGGAATGTTAAATTTTAATTTATCAATATCATTTCTACAATAATTAACTGAAATATGTAGTACTGAGAAATTCTATAAATTCTCTGCCCAATAGTAGAATTCTAAGGAAATAATTCAGATATCAGGAATTCAATGTTTTCCATTGCTTATCCAGAGTTCAGATTTAGTAATCTACCTTCATTCAATATTCAAGGATTCTAAGAAACAAAAAAAGCCCAGAAATTCATCTGGGCTTTTAAATAGTTAATTGAAAATAAAACTATCTAATGAAAAGCATTTCTCTGTATTTAGGCAGAGGCCAAGCTTCGTCAGAAACGGTTAATTCCAGTTTATCAACACAATAGCGGATTTTGTCAAAGTAAGGTTTTACTTTTTCGCAATATGCAATTGCCCTGTCTTTTGCATCTTCCATTGCATTAGCCACTTTTCTTTCTTCAATCATAGCTTCAACATCTTCATTGATAGAATCTATGAATTTAGAAATCTCAATAATATTATCTTTAAGTGTTTTATTAGCCATTTCACCCATTCCTATTTCTTTCAAGCCTCTTAGGTTGTCAATCAATAGATTTTGGTATTTAATTGCAACAGGAATAACATGGTTAATGGCAAGGTCTCCAATTACACGAGATTCAATCTGCACTTTTTTCACGTATTCCTCTAACATAATTTCATAACGGGCATGAAGTTCACGCTCACTCATGATGCCACTTCCAACAAGAAGTTTTTGTGCTTTGTCTGTTACAAAGAAATCTAAAGCATGCGCAGTAGTAGGAACATTGTTCAAGCCACGTTTTTTAGCTTCATCTTTCCACTCATCAGAATAACCATTTCCTTCAAAACGGATAGCTTTCGATTTGATTGTGTAGTCACGTAATACATTAATTATGGCAACCTCTTTCTTAGTGCCTTTGTTGATTTGTTTGTCAACATCCACTTTGAATTTTGTAAGCTGATCTGCCACTATTGCATTTAAGATCATCATTGGACTAGCACTATTTGCAGTACTTCCAACAGCCCTGAACTCAAATTTATTACCTGTAAAAGCAAAAGGTGAAGTACGGTTACGGTCTGTGCTGTCTAAAATGATTGCAGGTATTTTGTTGATACCCATTTTCATGTAAACATTATCGCCTTTGTCAACCTTTACTTTTGCGTTTTTCTCTAACTCATCCAATACTGCTGTCAGCTCAGAACCAACAAATACAGACATGATCGCAGGCGGAGCTTCGTTAGCACCCAATCTGTGGTCGTTTCCTGCTGATGCGATAGACGCTCTTAAAAGGTCGGCATACTCATAAACAGCCATAATGGTGTTTACAAAGAAAGTAAGGAACCAAAGGTTTTCTTTTGGTTTGCTGCTTGGAGCCAATAAGTTTCTTCCAGTGTTTGTAGCAATTGCCCAGTTATTGTGTTTACCGCTTCCGTTAATACCTGCGAAAGGTTTCTCATGGAAAAGAACTTTCAGATTGTGTTTTTCTGCCACTTTCTCCATTACATCCATCAATAGAATGTTGTGATCGACAGAAAGGTTTATTTCTTCGAAAACTGGAGCGCACTCAAACTGACTTGGTGCAACTTCATTGTGACGGGTACGAACTGGTATACCTAGCTTTTGTGCTTCGATTTCAAAATCAACCATAAAGTTGTGAACCCTTGGAGGGATTGAACCAAAATAATGATCTTCTAATTGCTGGCCTTTTGCAGGTGCATGACCGAAAACAGCTCTTCCAGACATAACAAGGTCTGGGCGTGCGTAATAAAATGCTCTGTCGATAAGGAAATATTCTTGCTCAGGGCCTAAGGTTGCGTAAACTTTATTTACATCAGTATCAAAATACTGGCAAACTTCTGTTGCAGCCTTGTCAAGAAGTGCAAGAGACTTTAATAATGGAGTTTTATAATCTAAAGCTTCACCTGTGTAAGAAACAAATATTGTAGGGATACAGAGAGTTTTACAAGTTCCTTGCTCAAATATAAAAGCGGGTGAAGTTGGATCCCAGGCTGTGTAACCACGAGCTTCGAAAGTATTTCTGATTCCACCATTTGGGAATGAAGAAGCATCTGGCTCTTGTTGTATTAATGCAGAACCTTTAAAACGCTCTAAAACACGTCCACCATCAGTAGGCTCGAAGAAACCATCATGTTTTTCAGCGGTTGTACCAGTTAATGGCTGAAACCAGTGTGTATAATGAGTTACACCCTTTTCCATTGCCCATGTTTTCATAGCTGAAGCAACTGAATCTGCTAATGAAGCATCGATTCTTTCACCTTTGTCAATAACCGAAGCAAGTCTTTTAAAAGTTTCCGGTGAAAAATACAAACGCATTTTCTCTCTGTCGAAAACATTGCTACCATAAAAATCAGAAACTTTGGCTGCAGGAGGAGTAACTTCTATAGTTGGTCTGCTTTGAGCCATTTCGAGGGCTTTTCTTCTTAAATCTGCTGACATACGATTATTTTTAACGTTACGGTTTTAAGGTTGAATACAACACAAAAATATAAAAATCACTCAAAATATATGGTATTTGTAACTTTTTTTTCTGTTTTATTTAAATTATTGTCGATTTTGAAACCATATAACTTAAAAAATTGCGAAAACAAGAGAAAAAAATCAATTTTTTGAACTTAAGCTCAAATATTGGTTTTTTTTAAGCAATTATGATTTTTTACTAAAGCTCACCATCAACCTTTAACATTTTAAAGAACCAAATTTGAAAATTCAAAATTGTCCAGATTTGAGTGGCAGAGTTATCAGGTTTTGAGGAATTAAGTTTTACTATTAACTCATTTATATACTGTGAACTGAAAATATTTTGTTCCTGAACCAGTTCTGTGTTAAGATATTTTACAATAAGGAAACTCAAATCATTTTGCAACCATTTAGTTAAGGGAACTTCAAAACCTCTTTTTGGTCTGTCAAAAACTGCTCCAGGCAAGTATGACCTGAACGTATCTTTTAAGATTTTTTTAGCAACAGAACCTGATACCTTATCACTTTCACTGAGAGTAAAGGCAAAATCAACAACACGACTATCTAAAAATGGATTTCTTAGTTCCATGCTGTTGGCCATGCTCATTCTATCTGCCTTAACTAACATATCGCCTTCTAAAACCATGTCTATGTCAGCTGCCAGCAAATAATTGAGATTGTAATTTTCTAATTGATTTGTTTTATCTTTTTTGAAGGTTTTAAAACAAGAAGCTGAAAGTTTTGAATTTGTAAAAGGAGACAGAGAATTTAAAACGCTTTTTTCCGGATTAAAGCAACACCAGCTCCAATAACGTTCTTGTACAGATAAGCTTGCTGAACTACTATACTTTTTAACTTTTCTTAAAGCATTTCCGATGTTTGCTCCTCTGGATTCGGGAAGATGTTTTAGGAAAGGCGCAATTTTGGAGGCAATTGAGGTAAAAATGCCACCGTTTCTAATCTTCATTTCGGCAATATGCTTATTGTATCCACCAAATACTTCATCAGCTCCATCGCCTGTCAATGCTACAGTCGCAAAATTTCTAGTTTGAAGACATAAATTGAAAACTGCAATTGCTGAAGAATCTGCAAAAGGTTCGTCGGTATATTCAAGCATGCGTTCAACATTTTCCAGCAAAAGGTTTTCAGTTAAATGGAGAGTATAATGTTCAAGTCCCAAAAGCTTTGCAACATTTTCAGCATACTTACTTTCATCAAAAGATTTATCTCCTTTAAATCCGATTGAAAATGATTGAATATCTGGTTTATGTCGTTTTGCTAATAATGATACTATGGAAGAATCTACTCCACCACTTAGAAAAACTCCAACAGGAACATCACTAACTAACCGGTCCTGAACTGCAAGGTCTAAAAGTGTGTCTAGTTTCTGCTTTTTTGTGTCATAATTTTCCTTTGATTCTTTAATTAATAAAGAATAATATTTTTGAAAATCCTCTTTGCCATTTTTATCAACTGATAGGCAATGAGCTTGTTTTAACTTATAAACACCTTCTAAAATGCAATTTGTTGCTGGTAAGTAGGTTAGTTGCAGGTAAATAAAGAGTGAGTCGTAATCTATTTTTTTAGGTATGCCTAGTTTTATAAGTGCCTTAAGTTCAGATGCAAATGCGATGTAATTTTCATTCTTATATATATACAATGGTTTTACCCCGTACTTATCCCTTGCCAGTATCAATTTTTGGGTAAGCCTATCGTAAAATGCAAATGCAAAGAATCCGTTTAAACTGTCGAGGCATTTTGTACCCTCGTTAATTAGCAAATGCAATAAAACTTCGGTATCAGATTCTGTTCTGAAATGTGTTCCAGATAATTGAAGATCACGCTTTAGCAATTGATAATTGAAAATCTCTCCATTGAAAATCAGAGTGTAGCGACCGCTTGAATCTTGGAATGGTTGGTTAGAAGCAGGATCTAAGTCAATAATAGCTAACCTGGAATGGCCCAATGCGATATTTTTATCCAAATAAAAGCCACTAGCATCCGGTCCACGTTGTTTTAGGCAACTAATGGCATTCTTTAATGCAGAAACATCTGCAAATTCTTCATCAAACCTGAAAATTCCAGCGATTCCGCACACTTTAATCCTTTTTAATGTTGCAAAATACAAGATATCCTTTCTTAATTTTCTATAAAAGTGTAAATCGTGCAGGATATAAATTTGAAAGTATAATGCTGGCAAAGCGCATCATTCCTTGTTTAGATATTAAAGACGGTAAAACTGTAAAGGGAGTAAATTTTCTAGAACTAAAAGATGCTGGAGATCCGGTAGAATTGGCGAAATTATATGCCGAGCAGGGAGCGGATGAATTGGTATTTCTGGATATAACGGCAACTGTTGAAAAAAGAAAAACTCTGGTAGAATTGGTAAAAAAGATTGCTTCGGTAATCAATATTCCCTTTACTGTTGGTGGAGGTATTTCATCTATCGAGGATGTATCTGCATTGTTAAATGCCGGGGCAGACAAGATCTCCATCAATTCATCTGCAGTAAAAAGACCTGGATTGATTGATGAGCTTGCCTTGCAATTTGGTAGTCAGTGTGTTGTAGTTGCAATTGATACAAGAGAAGTAAATGGTTTTTCATTAGTACATACTCATGGAGGAAGAACATCTACAGATATTGTGACACAGATTTGGGCTAAAGAGATTGAAAATAGGGGTGGAGGCGAAATTTTGTTAACCTCTATGGACCATGATGGGTGCAAGCAAGGATTTGCTAATCAACTAACCTCTGAAATTTCGTCCAATACAAATATTCCTGTCATTGCTTCCGGAGGAGCGGGATCCATGTTAGATTTTTATGATGTTTTTACTCAAGGACAAGCCGATGCTGGATTGGCTGCAAGCATTTTTCACTTTAAGGAAATAGAAATCCAGGAATTAAAATTGTTTTTGAAAAATAAAGGGATAGATATCAGAGTATAGCTTTTAGCTTAAAAAATTATTTTCAACGAAGATTCCCTTAATCCTTAATACAGTTAAATCCATATCTTTTGAATTAAAAAGATTTTTTTAAACATTGTTCAATATTGGATAATTATAAAATTGGCAGGCCTGCATGTCCAAAACAAGACACCTGTTAATCCCGAGCGGTAAGCTCAATTACCGAAATTAAAAATAGCAATGTTGTAATGGCTCTTGTTAGAAGGTTTCTTTTCTTAAGTGATATATTTTGTGTTATGATTTTGATGTTGCAAGGTTAGCCACATGCAATATGTCAACATACCAGAAATATATAAGTGGAAGCCGATGGTGTACAGATGGCTGAAAAATGTAATAGCTTGACTGGATCCATCAAGTTCATTTGTTTGGATGTTATATCTGGTCAAAAGTCAAAAGCTGAAACAGTTATCCGAAAATTGAGATTGATACAGTAAAGGTTTTAGGCTAAGTCCTTTTGAAAACTTTAAAAAAAATAACAACATTACATTCTAAAACTACTTATATGAGAAAAATTTACATTCTGTTGCTGGCTTTTTATTCTTTTCCTGCTTCCTCTCAGGTCATCCCAAATAATAATTTTGAGAATTGGATTTCAGATACCCAATTAAATGACTGGACTGTTGGAAATGCCGGAATACTTTCTTTTTACAATGCTCCTTCTACTATTTCAAAGAGCATAAATAAGTTTTCAGGGAGCTATGCACTTAAAATACAGAATAGTAAAGGGAGTTATATTAACAAATTTGGTACAAAAGTGGATACCATCTTTGGAGGATTAGTTACAACGGATGTTTCTATAAAAGGAAAAAGTGCACCAGGATATTTAAAAGGCCATATCAACTATTCTCTCGCGGCGGGTGAAACTGCAGAAATATCTATCTCCTACAAATATGCGCTTACGAGAGGTTTTCGTACAAGACTTGAAGCTATCAAACAATTTACAGGTTCAAGCGGTGGAGTATATGTGCCATTTACCTTACCGATAAATCAATACTATCATCCTGACCGGTTCTCAGATACATTATTTATTACAATATCGACTTTTAAATTTGAAAATTCTGTGCAACGTGCTGTTTCTGAGCAATCTAATATTGTAATTGATAGTTTAGGTTTTGTTGGAATAATGCCGGCAATTGAAGTTCCAGCTATCGGTACTGTTCTCAATGGGGGTTTTGAATCCTGGTCAAATATTGAAGGGAATAATATTCCTGATAACTGGCATTTTTACGGTACATCTGCAGTTTTAAGAAACACCAGAATTGAACAGACAACAGATTTTCATTCAGGAAAGCTTGCCGCAAAAATGTCGATTGACCATGTTAATGATCCAGGTGTTTTATATACTTTTTCAAGGGCAACTACAGAATCAAAGTATCTGAATGGTTATGCAAAGTTTAATTTATCCGCTTCAGCAAAGGATACTGTTTCAGTAACAGTTTTTAAATTTTCAAAAAGACAATTTGGAGATAAAATATTCGCATCCAAAGATTTTGCCGGTCAGAGTTCTTATCAGCCGTTTTCAATTAAATTGGACAACACCGTAATGCCTAACGATACATTGATGATATTTTACTATTTCTTGAACAGAGGAGTAGTGTCTCCTGAAGTATCAACATTTCAACTTGATGATGTTTCAATTTCCTCAAATCCATTGGGCTTTGAAGAAGAAACTAATGCTCCACAGTACTTCACTGTTACGCCTAACCCTTCACAGTCAGGAATATTTGTTTTGAATGGGTACAGGGAGATTAAAGATTTTAAAGTTTATAATTCAGAGGGAACAGAAACAATTGCACAATTCCAACATAGCCCGGACAATATTGTAATAGATCTAAGCAACAATCCTAGGGGTATGTATTTTATTCATTCGGAATTGAATGGGCAATATTATAAACTCGTCTATTAGAAATATTTTATCTCAAATTAAAAAACCATGGCCTGTTGCAATTGGCCATGGTTTATGGATATAAAGACACAGTATAATCCAGAGAGCAAAAATTATTTGTGCGGTAATTTTGCCAGTAATTTTTCTATATTATCAATAGCAATTGTAAACTTTCTTTAGAGCCCATTCTATCATTTTTCTCCATATGTGTGAGTGAGTTTTGAACATCAGTAGTCTATAACCCAAATAGTCTTTTCAGACCTTCTTTTAAGTTGGTAGGCTTTCTCCCTAATTCATTTTTCAGATCGTCATATATATCAGCCTCCTGATTATTTCTTACGTCCGTTATAAAATCAGCTATTTTTAGGATAACAGATTCTGGCAAATTCCTTTGTTTCATTTGTGCATGATATAATTCATTCTCTACATTAGTGTATTTTACTTCTTTGCCTGTAAGTTCTGTCAGAACAGCTGCAACGTCATGAAAGGTGTAGGTTTCACTTCCTGTAAAATTGTAAATTCTATTCCCTACCATGGTATTTAACAAAACATTCCCCATTGCTTCCCCCATTTCGCTTCTTAATGCGAATGAAACTTTACCATCACCGGCAGGCAAAAATATCCCATTCAGTAAAGCAGAGTTTCCACCAATAAATTGCGGAACCACATCCATATACAGAATGTTTCTAAAAAAAGTGTATTTAAGACCGCTCTTTATTATGTAATCTTCAGTTTGAAAGTGTTCTTTCATCAATTTATTAACAAGTGTGTCTGGGTTATTTAAACATCTGCTTGTATAGGCAATATGTTTAACACCCTTTTTACTGGCCATATCAATCACATTTCTGTGTTCCAGCATTCTATCTCCCTGGTCTCCTGATGAAATTAGCAACACAGTTTCAACATCATTCATTGCGTTTTCAAGTGAAATAACATTTTCATAGCTACCTAGAAATGCATTAAATCCTTTTGATTCAAAATCTTTTCTTTTTTCTTCATTTCGGGTTAGGATTGAAATTCCAGAAGGAGAGATTTTTTTTAACAAGGTTTCTATTACCGAACCACCCAGGTGTCCGGTTGCACCAGTAACCAATATTTTGCTCATACTATTTTCTAAAGATTTAAATTTTATCAGTTAAGATAATGATGATATGAACTCCTCTTATTAATCAATGCCCATGCTCCTCCGGCTTGTAACTGGCCTCAAGTTCCGCAAGTTTCTTTTTGCCGTAGGCCAATTTCGTTATTACAACATATAGTACTGGTACCACGAATATGGCCATGCTCGTGGCAGCGAGCATTCCTCCTAAAACAGTCCAACCTATTGTTTGTCTGGCTACAGCCCCTGCTCCAGAGGCAAATACCAATGGCATTACTCCTAAAATAAACGCCAATGAAGTCATAATAATTGGTCGAAGACGCAAGCCTACAGCCTCTATCGTGGCTTTTACGACTTCCATCCCAACATCTACCCGTTCTTTTGCAAATTCTACAATCAGGATGGCGTTTTTAGCTGCCAATCCTATTAAAGTGATTAATCCAATCTGGGCGTAGACATTGTTGTCCAATTTAGGCAGCAACATCAACGCAAGAATTGCTCCAAATGCCCCTAACGGTACCGATAACATGACAGAAAAAGGAACAGACCAACTCTCGTACAATGCTGCCAGGAATAGGAAAACAAACAAGATTGATAATGCGAAAATTGCCAGTGATTTATTGCCTGAGTCTATTTCCTGACGTGTTAAACCTGCAAACTCATAACCGTAACCTGCTGGTAATACCTTTTCTGCGACTTCTTTGAAAGCCTGGATTGCCTGGCCACTGCTGTATCCTGGTTTGGGGTTTCCAATAAATTCTGCTGACCGGAACAAGTTAAAATGTGAAACCAAAGGGGCACTTTCAGCTACTTTGTAAGTGACCAAAGTGCTCAAAGGAATCATCTGTCCTTCCAAATTACGGACATAATATTTGTCCAGATCGGTTATTTGTACCCTGTAATTGGTATCTGCCTGCGTAATCACACGAAAACTTCTTCCATATGTCGTAAAGTCGTTCACATAACGGCTCCCCATCATGGTCTGCATAGTTCCGAATACATCAGTTAAAGAAACACCTAACTTTTTGCATTTAACTCGGTCTACAGTCAATTGATAACCAGGAGTTTTTGCAGTAAAAAAAGTATAGGCCCTGGCAATTTCCGGTCGCTGGTTTATTTCTTTCATGAACGTCATAGCGACTTTCTCAAATCCTTTGATATCGTCATTGCTTTCTTTTTGTTCCAGCACAAAGTTGACTCCGGAAGCTTGTCCGAGTCCAGGGATAGGAGGTGGGGTAATTACAAGAATATTTGCCTCTTTAATCACACCAAGTTTTTTCTGAATCTGAGCAACTAATGCCTGCAGTTGCAGTGATTTGTCCTTTCTCTGATCCCAGGGTTTTAGCTGGCAGAATAAAGTTCCGCTGTTGGATTTTGATGCAAATGTGATGGCATTTAATCCGCCCAATGCTGCATAATGGTTAATTCCAGCAGATGTGTCGAGGATGCTCATGATCTTGTTCAATACACCTACAGTTCTAGCACTAGAAGATGCTTCCGGCAATTCAAAAGTAATGATTATCCGTCCTTCATCTTCTGTAGGCACAAAGCCAGTAGGTTTGAAATGGAACATGCCATAAGTCCCTGCGAATACACAAACGAGCATAACTAAAACTAAAGGTGATTTGCGGATGGATTTTTGGACTCCCCTGGAATAAGAACTTGTCACGTTTGCAAACCAGATATTGAATTTGAAAAAGAACTTGTTTAATCCTTTTGATTTCTCGTCCATAACGGTTGGTCTTAACAACATCATACACAAAGCCGGAGTTAATGAAAGAGCAACAAATGCTGATATTAATACAGAAATAGCAATAGTAATAGCGAACTGCTGGTAGAGACGCCCCACAATCCCGGGAATGAAACCGACCGGAACAAAAACGGCTGCAAGTATCAGGGCAATAGCGATTACAGGAGCAGAAATCTCTTTCATCGCTTTGATAGTGGCATCTTTTGGAGAAAGCTTTTCTTTGTCAATATAATGTTGGACAGCCTCAACAACTACTATCGCATCATCCACCACAATTCCGATAGCCAGTACAAAGCCAAACATGGTCAGGGTATTGATCGTGAAGCCTAAGGGAACGAAAAATATAAAGGTCCCGATGATGGAAACAGGAATTGCTAAGACGGGAATTAATGTTGCCCTCCAGCTTTGAAGAAACAAAAATACTACAATCATAACCAGAACAAGTGCTTCAATTAAGGTATGTAAAACCTCTGATATTGAGACTTCTACAACTGAAACTGCTTCAAATGGAACCAGGTAGTTTACATCTGCAGGAAAGCTTTTCTTTAATTGGTCCATTGCATTGTAAACTCCTTTAGCAGTTTCCAATGCATTACTTCCAGGTGCCTGATAGATAAGTAGATAAGATGATCGTTTGTGGTCAACAAAGCTGTTCGCTGCATAGGAAGTTTTACCAAGTTCCACTCGGGCAACATCACTCAGGTATACCAGCGAACCATCCTGTGGTTTGGTGTAGACAATAATGTCTTCAAAATCTTTTTGAGTGTTAAGGGGGCCATTTACTTTTATGGTGTATTCGAAAGCCTGTGCATTTAATTGTGGTGTTGCCCCTACTGAACCTGCAGCAACCTGCACATTTTGTTCCTGTAATGCGGCAACTACCTGCTGACCGGTTAATCCTAACTGGGCTAACTTGTCAGGCTTCAGCCAGATACGCATACTGAAATTATCTGCCCTGGAAAACACATCTCCAACACCTTTTACACGTAACAATGCATCTTTAATATAGATATTTGCATAATTATCAAGGAACTTAACACCATGAGTAGCTTCTGGAGAATAAATAGCCACCAACATCAGGATACTCGGGTTTCTTTTTCTTACAACCAGCCCTGTACGGCGCACATCATCAGGTAGTTGTGGGTTTGCCATTGCAACACGGTTCTGTACATCCAAAGCGGCAATATTAATATCTGTTCCAACATTAAATGTTACGTTCATCGTCATAGTACCATCGCTAGTACTGTTTGATTGTAAGTACATCATACCCGGGGTACCATTTACTTGTGATTCCACAGGTGTCGCAACAGTTTGCTCAACAGTAAGTGCATCAGCACCGGCAAAGTTTCCGGAAACCTGAACAACCGGAGGAGTAATGTCAGGATACTGGCTGACCGGTAAATTCTGCATGGCGAGCAAACCGACAAGGGTGATCACAACCGAGATCACAATTGCCATTACCGGCCGTTTTACAAAAACATCTGCTATCATTTCTTCTTTATTTAGTGTTTAAGTTATTTTTTAGCTGGGCTGAACGAACCTTGTGTAGGGGTTCCCGGCGCTCCAGGTGCAGCGGGTATCCCAATTGTAATAGGGGTAGCGTTTTTGAGTTTTTGAACTCCGTCAACCACAATAAGTTCTCCTTTGTGAAGACCTTCTTTAATGAGGATTTTATCTTTCATTGGAGGGCCAACTGTCACTTTATGCTGAAATGCTGAATCCCGTTCCACCACATAAACGAAAAATTCCCCCATCTGCTCAGTAACTGCTCTGAAAGGTATGATAGGCAAAGCTTCCGGTGTTGTGTTTAGCACCCTGATAGCGCAACTCATGCCGGATTTTAAGAATTGTTTCGGATTAGGGAAGCGCAGACGAATTTTCAACGTTCCTGTACGGGGATCAACCGCACGGTCAATTAACTCTACTTCGCCAGGGAATGGGTAAATCTTTTTGTCCGGCATCATCAAAGTAAAAGTAGAGTCGTTCTTTAATAACTTCCTGTCTTTCAAAGTCATAAATCTGCTAATCTCCTTCTCGCTAATGACGAAATCTACTGCGATCGGATTGTCTGAAGAAATGGTATTTAAAAGAGTTTGTCCGGCAGTTATATAACCACCTTTTCTTAAAAGCGATATACCGATGGTACCTTCGAAAGGTGCGGTGATCACAGCATGGTTCAAATCAGTCCTTGCCCTCATAACTCCAGCTTCTGCGGAAGCAACCTGCATTTTGGCAGTTTCGACATCAGTCTGGGCATATTCCACTTTTTGTTTAGTTGCCATTCCTTGTTCTCCCAAGCGCGAGTACCTTCCTGCATCAGTAACTGCTTTCTGCAGGTTGGCTTTAGCTATTTTAAGCCCGGCATCCGACTGAGAATAGGCAGCAGCATACTTGTTCTGCTCTATTTCATACAATTTCTGGCCTTTTCTTACGAAACTTCCTTCTTTAAAAGTAATACCCGTGATGAAACCGCTTACCTCACTCCTCAGTTCGACTTCCTGAAGGGCAATAACATTGCCTGGATACTGGTCGAAATAGGTGGCTGTCTGTACTTTTACCGTGTCCAGGTTTACTGGGATAGGGCCGGCCTGTGGGGGAGGTGTAGGCTTATTACATGAGACAATAACTGAGGATAATATTACGTACGTAGGTAGTAATAACTTATTAAAATTCAGAGTTTTAGTCATGGTTTGTTATAGTGTTTTGTGTAAGTTATTTTAAAAGGTTTCCAGTAGATCTTTCGTAATCGGCTTTCGATACAAGTGCTCCGTAAAGAGCGTTGTAATAATTGGTTTGTGCAGTGATAAAATCTGATTCAGCAACTGTCACATCCAGGTTCGAGCTAATGCCTTCTGCGTTCTCAGCTTTCAAAAGCTTTAAAGTATTTTCAGCAAGCTGCAAATTGCGCTTTTGAGTTTGAAGTGATTTCAGGTTGTTGTTCAGGTTTATGACTGATTGTTCTGTTTCCAGGTCTATTGTTTTTTCAAGTTGTTTGATGTCCAGGTCGGTTTTCTGTTCCTGGATCTTTTTTTGCTGAACACGATAGTGTGTTACAAAGCCATTCAGTATTGGGACCTGCAATCTTAAACCAACATAAGAATATTGTTCCCAGCGAACGGATTGGGTAAGGTTTTTAAACTCTGAAGCACCCGGATTATAACCAATTGCACCAATGGCCAGCAAGCGCGGATATCTGCTTGCTTTTGCTGTCCGGGTGTCGTAGGAATACATCTTTTTTTGTGTTGATAAAATAGAATATTCGATCCGGTTGTTGTAAGCCCCTTTCTGTAAAGAAGTACTTTCAAGGCCCGTTAATATAGTTTCA
>JACMRH010000289.1 GCA_014376535.1 Cytophagales bacterium
AGCCAAAAGCCAGGGGAACGAAAGCCAAATACAGGATTGATGCTTTTTATGAAACACAGGAAATCGCTGGTCAATCCCGCACTTCTGAAAAACTTGAATTAAACCTTAAAACTTCAAGACAAGGTGGAAAGGTTTTAGAAGTAAAGGACATCAACAAAAGTTATGGCAACCAGCCAATTATCAAAGACTTTGAGTATGTTTTTCGCAAAGGGGATCGGATTGGTGTTGTTGGAAAAAATGGAGTAGGAAAATCAACATTCCTTAGCATGTTGTTAGGAAAAACAAAACCCGACAGCGGACAAATTGACCCAGGACAAACAACAGTATTCGGATATTATTCTCAGGAAGAAGCACCTTTGCCTGATGATAAAAGAGTAATTGAAGTAGTAAAAGATATTGCAGAACATGTTGTAACCGGAGATGGGACAACAATTTCTGCAGCCAAGTTACTAGAGCACTTTTTGTTCCCACCAACTATGCAATATACTTATGTAAGTAAGTTGAGCGGTGGTGAAAAGAGAAGGCTTCAATTATTGAAAGTCCTGATCCGTAATCCTAATTTTTTAGTTCTCGATGAGCCAACAAATGATTTTGACATAGAATCCCTCAACATCCTTGAAGACTTTCTGATGAATTTTAATGGCTGTTTATTGCTTGTTTCTCACGATAGGTATTTTATGGACAGGCTGGTAGAACACATTTTTGTTTTTGAAGGAGACGGGAAAATAAAAGATTTTCCCGGAAACTACACTGAATACCGTGAATGGATGGAAGAAGTTGAGCTGGAAAAATTAAAAAAACCAGCACCTAAAACCGTTGAAAAAGTAGAAGCAAAACCTGTTGCCGTATTAACCGAATCAAAGAGAAAACTATCTTTCAAAGAAAAGCAAGAGTTTGAGTCAATTGAAAAAGAACTTTCACTACTTGAAAAAAAGAAATCCGAACTGACAGAAAAATTAAACTCGGGTGGCACTCACAAAGACTTGAGCTCTTGGGCAATGGAGATTGAAAAGCTTCACAATGAGATTGATGAGAAAACTTTGAGATGGATGGAGTTGGGTGAATAAAAGTAAAATGAACTGTTATCAAACTAAATTTTTGTAAAACTGGTTTTTATAAATTGGTTGTGATAAATTTATTTTTAAGAGCCTACAAAATATTTCTCATAACAAAGGGAAGACAACCGGAGTATTTTTTCCCTTACAGCAATGGGGGAAATTAAAAACAGAGTATATGCTTCCTAATGAAATAGAAAGCCTGAACCATTTTCAAAAGGATGAACTTGACGACAGAATAGATCATTACATTGAAAATCCACAAGAAGTGTATAGCTGGGAGGATGTAAAACAACGACTTTTGGTATCAAAAATATGATTTTAAGGCTTGGCACATATGCTGAGGAAGACTTACCAGAAAGTATAAATTGCTACCAAAAAAAACAGGTCTTGAGATTTTCTTTCTCAAGGAAATGGAAAAACATTTAAAAATTATTTTAGAAAGGCCTGAAGTATTTCCTATTCAACACAGAAGAAAGAAGATATCTGTTCGGAGTATTCCTCCATCTAAATTCCCTTATTTTATCTTCTGTTTTGGTGATGAAAAACGTCAAACACTTGAGGTAGAAGTAGTTTATAATAATGTAAGAAATCCTGTATTGAGAAAGAAAAGGGTTTCTAAAAGCTAAAAGCAAATAGTTTAAAGCTACTAACCAAAGATTAATTTTAGGGTTAAGCCGCCTGAAAGTTAAAAGCCAACGGCCTTTACCCATCAGCTATTACCCATCAGTTCAAGAAATCACGCCCTCTTCTTGGACAACAGGAATTTTAGGATGCAACTCATAGACGTAGGCTGCTAAAAAGTGACAGCCGGCAGCCCCAGCCAAATGCCAGAGAAAATGAGTACCAATACTTATTACAGGTGGATCCCATGCATCTATCTGTCTGAAAAATAGCGCAATTGCGAAAGAGAGTAAGCCAGCAAAAGCATATCCCCAATGCTTAAATTTAAGTCTAACCAATATTAGCAAAAGGGGAAGAAAGAAAAGTGTTCCGGATAGGAAATAGGAAGCGTTTATTGAATTATGATGCCCAAGGTTATTGAAAATGAAATAACGCATAGCAAAGGAAGGAGGCACTATTGCCAAAACCAAATACCATTTTTTCAATAACTTATACCAGAAGAAAATTGCAAGGCTAAATGTTGCAATTGCCATTGGTAGGAAATCCATTACTATAAAAAATTTATTCGCCCTAAAAGCATGAAATAAAGTACTTCCTAATCCCCCAACGAAAATTAGAAATGAACAATAAAGCAAAAACCAGTTTTCTTTCGGCTGCTTATACAATCTAAAAAACCAATAAATGGCTGGAATTAAAAAAGCAAGAGAGGAAATTGCATTCCAGGGCTCGACGATAAAATGTGATAAATCCGTTTCTGTATATAACGGGCCACCATCAGGCAATGTCGAATAATATTTAAGCCACTCAGGATTCGTCTTGTCCATGTTTTATAAATCTCAGACAATCTAATAATAAACTTTTCTAAAATAATAATAATTCTA